>NZ_JAHXBG010000027.1 GCF_020103725.1 Hyalangium gracile
GACTCCACTCATGTCTCCTCCCCCTCCGCTCGCTGGCACGGGCGCGGTTTCAACGCACACTACAGTCACACGCCCGGCCGAAGGCCACGCCCTCCGAGGTCAGCCTATGGAGCTGGCGCCCCACAGCCGAGCGTGCATTCCCTTGGAGTTCCCCCCTCCCGAGCCCCGGCTCCCACCCGGCCGCTCTGCCACTCCCTCAACGCAAGGGCTCACTGCGCGTGCGTGACGAATATTCCGGCTGGCGACCCGGCCTGTCTTCGTTCACTTTACCTTCGTGACCTCCGCCAGCTCGAACCCGCTCCTGTCCGACCGTGACGTCGACTTCCAGCTCTACGAAGTGCTCGACGCCGCGAGCCTCTGCGCCCTGCCCGCCTTCTCCGAGCACTCGAAGGAAACGTTCGAGCTGCTGCTGGGCAACGTCCGCCGCTTCGCCCGCGAGGTGCTCTTCCCCACCTACCGGCTGATGGACTCCGAGCCACCCGCCTTCCGGGACGGACGCGTCCACGCGCACCCGCTCATGCGCCGGCTCTACCCGCGGATGGTGGAGCTGGGCCTGCTCACCGCCACCCGTCCCCCCGAGGTGGGCGGCCAGCGACTGCCCCTCACCGTCGCCTCGGTGGCCTCCGCCTACCTCATGGCGGCCAACCTCAGCGCCTACGGCTACGTGGGGCTCACCATCGGCGCGGCCCACCTGCTGGAGGCATTCGGCACGCCCTGGCTGCGCGAGCACTTCATGACCCGCCTGTACCAGGGCGAGTGGACGGGCACCATGGCCCTCACCGAGCCGCAGGCGGGCAGCAGCCTCGCGGACGTGAAGACACGCGCCACCCCCATGCCGGACGGCTCCTACCGCATCACCGGCTCGAAGATCTTCATCAGCGGCGCGGACCAGGACTTCACCGAGAACGTGGTGCACCTCACGCTGGCACGCATCGACGGGGCGCTGCCCGGCACCCGCGGCATCTCGCTCTTCGCCGTGCCCACGCGCCGCCCCGAGGGCAACCGACTGGTGGACAACGACGTCCAGGTGGCCGGCGTCATCCACAAGATTGGCTGGAAGGGCCTGCCCAGCTGCGTGCTCAACTACGGCGAGGCGGGCGACTGCCGGGGCTGGCTCGTCGGGCCGGAGAACCGGGGCCTGGCCTGCATGTTCCAGATGATGAACGAGGCGCGCATCATGGTGGGCCTCAACGGCGTGTCCACCGCCGCCGTGGCCTACCACGAGTCGCTGGACTACGCGCGCAGCCGCCCGCAGGGCCGCCCCGCCAGCGCCAAGGACGTCACCCAGCCACAGACGGCCATCATCGAGCACGCGGACGTGCGGCGGATGCTGCTGCGCCAGAAGGCCATCGTGGAGGGCGGTCTGTCGCTGCTGATCGCCGCCTCCCAACAGGCGGACCTGGCCGCGCACGCCCCCGACGAAGAGGCACGGCGGCGCGCGCAGCTCCTGCTGGATCTGCTCACGCCGGTGGCCAAGACGTTCCCGGCGGAGAAGGGCTACGAGGCCAACGCGCTCGCGCTCCAGGTGCACGGCGGCTACGGCTACTCGAGCGAGTACCTGCCCGAGGCGTGGCTGCGCGACCAGAAGCTCAACAGCATCCACGAGGGCACCACCGGCATCCAGGGGCTGGACCTGCTCGGGCGCAAGGTGATGGCGGCCGGGGGCGAGGCGCTGCGTCTCTTCACCGAGGAGGTGGCCACCACCGTGGCCCGCGCGCGCCGCGCCCAGGTGGAGGAGAGCTGGTGCGCCGCCATGGAGCAGGCCCTGGGCCAGGCGACGGAGCTCACCATGTCGCTGGGCGCCATGGGCATGGCGGGCGAGGTGGAGCAGATGCTGCGCCACAGCGCCGACTTCATGGAGCTGTTCTCCATCATCGCCGTGGCGTGGCGGTGGCTGGCGCAGGCGGCGGCGGCTCGGGAGGGGCTCGCGCGAGGAGGCGAGGGCCGGGACTTCTACGAGGGCAAGGTGTGCGCGGCCCAGTACTGGTTCGCCGTGGAGGTGCCGCGCGTGCCTCACCTGGTGCAGCTCTGCCGCTCGTGCGAGGACTCCTATACCCGCATGCAGCCGGGCTGGTTCTGAGCGTATATAAGGAGCGAACGTGCCCGTCTCCTTCCACCTGTGCCAGCCCGGACGAGGTGCCTCCTGCGGTGCCTGCTGTGGGCTCTACAACTTCCGAGACCACTCCCGCGCGGCGCTCACCGAGCGGCTGGCCGAGCAGACGGCACGGATGAGCGGCGTGCCCCACACGCGGGAGGCCTGGCGCGCCGCCGCGCGAGCTCTCGTGGAGTCCCGCCAGCAGGCGCCCCTCTTCCCCTCCGTGCGCGTGTGCCCCCTGCTGGGCTTCATCGACGAGGAGCAGCGCAGGGTGGGCTGCATGGGACACCCCAAGGTGACGGGCGGAGTGGACCTGCGCGACTGCGGCGTCTACCGCGCCTCCATCTGCGAGACGTTCACCTGCCCCTCCTTCGGCTGGCTCGAGGATGCCCAGGCCCGGCTCGTCGAGGCGGCGTGCCAGGACTGGTACCTCTATGGGCTCGTCATCACCGACGTGGAGTTCGTCCGCGGCTGCCTGCGCCTCATCGAGCGCGAGCTGGCCGGCCCCGCCCGCCCGGAGCGGATGATGGCCCGGCCCGCCGCGCTGGAGGCCGTGCGGCGCCTCTTCGCGCTGAAGGAGACGGCGGCCGAGCGCACCCCCCACGCCCCCATCTTCGGCCGCTTCACGCCGGACACGGAGGGCGAGCCCATCTCGCGCACGCTCAACTATGCGCGCCTGGGCGTGCGGGCCGCACCCGAGGACGATGTCGTGCTGTGCCTCGGGTACGATCCGGCTGACGCCGCCACGCTCACCGCCGCACGCGAGCGGGTCCGCATGCACGTCCGGGCCGTGGTCCGCGCACTCATCGACTGAGCACTGTCCACGGATCCACGGCGAGAGGGAAACTCCTTCCCCACAGGGAGGGCAAACTCCTCCACCGCGGGAGGTCCTCTCGCCGTGTCCCCCTGCTCGTGGCGAGCCTCCCACCTGACGTCAGGGCCTGGCACTGTCCGCTGGTGGAAGGACCGCGCTGGCTCCTCCCCCACCCCCGCCGGGCGCGCTGCTTGCAGATGGGAGCAGGCAGGAACCAGTTTTCCCACATCGGGGGAGGCGAGGAATGGGGCGTCGTTGGGCGTGGATGGGAATGGTGGGAGTGTGCGCGCTGCTGACAGGGTGCCAGCGGCGCGAGAGCCACGAGCAGACAGCGCCCACCTCGGCGCGGGCACCGGCACCCTCACGGCCGAGCGGAAGCACCGCGCCCGAGCGGACGAGCATGGCGCCACCGGCCGTGACGGCCCAGACGCAGCCGCCCCTGGCGCAGCCCTCGGGAGCAGCCCCGGCCCAGGCAACGCCTGCCGCGCAGGGCCAGCGCCAGGGCCTGGCAGCCTCGAGCGCCGCGCCCCAGCCGGCGCCCGCCGCGCCCCGTGGCACCCCCACGGCACCCGGGGCCGCAGCCGCGCAGGAAGCGCCCGAGGGCCGGGTGATGATCGGCCTGGAGGCCGTCCAGGCCAGTGAGGACGAGGCCTGGTTCGAGGGCGCGGCCAAGGCGGCGCGCGCGGCCCGGCAGAGCGACTCGGTGCCGCTGGACCGCGTGGTCATCGCCACGGGCACCGTGGATGGCCGCGTCACCCGCGTGGAGCGCGGCACCGTCCACGTGCGCGACGGCGAGGGCAACGTGTACCAGCTGCGCATCGACAAGCAGAGCCGCGGGGTGAAGCAGGGCCAGAGCGTGCCCCTGCGGCAGCTCGAGGAAGGCACGCCCGTGCGCGCCTCGTTCGATCTCGTCGGCGGCAGCAGCTTCGCGCGCGACATCGAGGTCCGCCGCTGAGCCACCTCGGCCCGCTCGGGCCCCGCAAAGACGACGCCCGGGAGCACAGGCCCCCGGGCGTCTCACTTCTCACTCGGCGCTACGACGGAAGGACTAGTAGGTGCCCTTCATCGTCGTGTTGCTGTAGGCCTGGTAGCCGTAGGAGCAGGCGTACCAGGTGCCAGCCGCCGGGCTGTTGATGGTGCACGTCTCGGTGTTGCCCGCGGTGTACGGACGGCAGGCGTAGGTGCTGGTGGTCGGCGCCGAGCCCTGGCGGACGTACAGGTCCGCGTCGCCCGTGCCACCGGCCTGGTTGAAGACCACCTTGGTCTTGCCAGACGGAACCGTCAGCGTCCAGCACGTCCAGGTGGACTTGGCGCCAGAGTACGCGGCCGAAGCCACGCCGTTGGTCAGCGTGTCGCCCGTCGGAGGCGTGGTGCCGGAGTAGGTGCCCTTGATCGACAGGCCCGAGAAGGTGGAGTACGCGTTGATCATCACGTACCAGTCGCCCGCGGCCGGGTTGTTGTGCGTGCACGTCTCCGTGTTGCCGGAGGCGTACGGACGGCAGTCATAGGTGCTGGCGTCCGGAGCCGCGCCGAACTTGGTGTACAGGTCGGCGTCGCCCGTGCCACCGCTCATCTCGAACTTCAGGCTGGTCTGGCCGGCCGGAACGGTCAGCTTGTAGTACTTGTTGGCGCCCGTGCTGGCGGACTGGCCCGTCAGCGCCACGCCGTTGCTCAGCGGGGTGGCAGTGGGCGGCGGCACGACGATGCCCACGCCCACGGCCTCCCAGGCCTGCGTCGTGGAGGCCTTCTCGGCCGCGCCGTAGAACTGCTCGGCCTTCTGCTCGGTGCACGTCTTGGCGCCCGCGAAGTTGGTGCTCGCCACCATGCAGTTGGCGTTGGCCTCGTAGAAGATCTTCCCCGCCTTCTGGATGCCGATGCCCGCCACGTTGACGGTCGTCTTGTTGCGCGGGTGGGTGCCACCGGTGGACAGCAGCTTGAACGCCAGGTTGGCGATGCCCGAGTTCCAGTGCACGCCGCCGTTGTCCGAGGAGCCCGTGTAGCGCTCGGGGTAGTAGTCCGTCGACGAGCCGTCCTGGGTGGGGTTGCCCATGTAGCGCAGGGCGTCACCCGCCGTGGCCGGCGTCCACACGTCATCACCGATCATCCACACGGCCGCGTCCACCACCCAGCCCTTCGTCCAGGCCTCGCAGTAGGCGGAGAAGATGTCGCTCATGCCCTCGTTGAGCGCGCCCGACTCGTACGAGTAGGTGAGGTTGGACTCGGAGCTGGTCACCGCGTGCGTCAGCTCGTGCACCGTCACGTCCAGCGACTTGCCCAGCGGGGCCGACTGCACGCCGTCACCGTCGCCGTACACCATCTGGGTGCCGTTCCAGAAGGCGTTCACGTAGTTGCTGCTGTAGTGCACCGTGCTCTTCAGCTGCGCGCCCGTGCCGGTGTACGAGTCGCGGCCGAAGTTCTGGAAGTAGCACTGATAGGTGGTGCCCAGGTGGTTGTAGTTGTCGTCCACGTGGGAGTCGCCGGTGGCCGCGCCGCCCTCGGAGCGCTTGAGGGTGCCTGGCAGGCTGGTGCCGTTGTTGGCGGTGTGCACCGCGCGGTTCATCGCCGAGTGGATGGTCGGAGCGCGCAGGGCCACCTGGCCGTTGGTCGCGTTCACGTACACCATGTCCCTCACCGGCAGACCGTCGCGCTCACCCGTGACGATCGTCTCGTACGCCAGGACGAGCTTGCCGTGGTCGCCATGCACATAGACCAGGCGGCCGGTGCTCTCCGAGCGGAAGAGCATGCCCGCACCGCGCGCGGCGAAGGCGGCGGCCTCGGGGGCGATGGTCGGCTTGGTGGGCACCTGGACGCCCGGGGCCACGTCATACGCCGAGCTGTTGGCGGCGTAGACCGTGCCCTTGGGGTTGACCATGAGCAGCAGCTCCGCGCCCACCACCTGCAGACCGTTCTTGGTCTGGCTGTAGCGCAGGTACGTGTGGCCCTGGCTGTCCGTGGTGGTGCTCTTGAGAACCAGGTCCTGGGCCTGCATGCGGAACGCCGCAGCCACGGCGGGCAGCGCCGCCTGCGCGTCTACCCCGACCAGCCCCTGGCTCACCTGGCCCAGGTTGCCCTTGATGAAGGCCGGCGTGACCTTGTCAGCCTGGGTCGCCAGCACGCGCGTGTTGCCCAGCACGCTCAGGGCCTGCTGAATGTCCGTGCCGTCCTTCGCCTCGGCATTGGTCATCAGCTCATCGGCGTCCACCTGCTGCTGCTCGGCGGTGCCGCACGCAGCGTAGGTCAGGCCCAACCACGCCGCACAGAAAGCCTTCAGGATTTTGTTGCTCAACGCGCTACCTCCTCGGGGGAAATGCGAGGCTTTCGTGACATGCGGGTCAGCATGAGAGCAACTACTTTTTTGAGGAAGTAGCTTCTAACAATTTGAACATAAATTATAAAAAATGCGTTTTAAACAGGTATCACGGCGTATACGGGTTTCTGTTTTTTGAATTCTCCAACGCCGGCGAGCCGTTATGCGAGTGTGGCTCTCCCAGGGGCCGCTGCGACCCACCCCGCACCCGGTGTAAAACCGAGTGAATTCGGACTCACCCGAACGGACAGCAGGACATGAAGTTTCCATCTCCACTGCAGCGTCTGTGTTTGGGCCTGGGGGCGCTGGTGGTGATTTCGAGCTGCAGCGCGCGTCCGATACGAGACACCGCGCCCGTGGCGCCGCCTCCTCCGAGGCTCACGGTGGCCCAGGTGGCGCGGCTGCTGCCGCCGAGCGTGAAGGAGCCCGAGGGCTGGAGCCGGGACGTGCTGTCGGCGCTGGAGCAGCTCCGGGTGTACCCCTCTGCGGAGCCCGTCTGCCAGGTGCTGGCCGTCATCGAGCAGGAGTCCGGCTTCCAGGCCAACCCGGTGGTGAAGGGGCTGCCGCGCATCGTCCGCCAGCGGCTGGAGGCCTACGCGGGAAGGCTGGGCGTGGTGGGGCGCAAGGCCCTGCAGGCGCTGCTCGAGCACCGGGCCCCGGGCCAATCCCTCTCATTCGAGAAGCGGCTCCAGCAGGTGCGGACGGAGAGAGACCTGGATCGGCTCTTCCGCGAGTTGCTGACGGCGTACGAGGAGCAATACCCGGCGGTGTACACGGCGGCGGACCTGGCCAGCGAGCTGTTCACCTCGCGTGGGCTGGCGGACCTGAACCCCATCACCACCGCTGGCTCCATGCAGGTGAGCGTGCGCTACGCGGTGGAGCAGTCCGACGAGGATCGCCCGGAGGCGGAGGTGCGGGAGGAGATGTACACGCGGGCAGGGGGCGTGCGCTTCGGCACGTCGCGGCTGCTGGGGTACGAGGCCGGCTACGAGCTGCCGCTCTACCGCTTCGCGGACTACAACGCGGGCTTCTACGCCTCGCGCAACGCGGCGCTGCAGGCGCAGGTGAACGAGCTGATGGGGCTGAAGCTGACGGCGGATGGGGACTTGCTCCTCTATGGCGCCGAGGGCGAGCCCCGGGACGAGGACAGCCGCACCCTCACCGCGCTGCTGGCGTTCCGCGCCCGCTACGCGCCGAAGCTGAGCGAGCGCCAGCTGCGCAAGGACGTCCTCGAGGAGAAGAAGGCGGACTTCGAGGAGACGGAGACGTGGCGCGCCGTGAAGCGGACGTATGAGCGGGTGAAGGGCAAGCGCCCCGCGTACGCGCAGCTGCCGGAGGTGGTCATCCGCAGCCCGAAGCTGTCCGGGGAGAAGAGCACCGGGTGGTTCGCGCGCTCGGTGGATCAGCGCTTCCAGCGGTGCATGACCCGCTACCGCGCGCAGGCGAAGTAGCGGGCCAAGGCGGGGGCGCGAGCCTCAGCGCCTGGGCGCGGCCACGGGTGCGAAGCTCTTGTCGGACAGCTTCATCTCCGTCACGGGGCCATAGCGGCGCGCGACGTCCCGGATGGCGGAGGCCTTGCCGACGAGGACGAGGGTCAGGTCCTCCGGGGCCGGAACCACGCGCTGGATGACCTGGCGGAGCTGCTCCCGGGTAGCGCTCTCCACCTCGGCGGCGAAGCCATCCACGTCCTTGGAGTCGAGTCCATGGAAGGCCAGCTCCGCCAGCTTCGAGGCCAGCTGGCTGCTCGTCTCGAGCTGGGGCGGAAACTGGCCGAGAACGTAGGCCTTGGCGGACGAGAGCATCGCATCATCCAGGCCCTCGCGCCGGAAGCGGGTGAGCACCTCCAGCGACAGGTCGATGGCCTTCCCGGTGGACTCCGTCTTCGTATACGAGGCGATGGCCACCGCGCCCGGCTGTGTCTCGCGCATCACCACCGAGCTGGCGCCGTAGCTCAGGCCGGACTTGACGCGCAGCTCCGTGTTGAGGAGCGAGGTGAAGCGCCCGCCGAGGACGGAGTTGGCCAGGGACACCTCGACGCGATCCGGGTCTCCCCGAGCGATGCCGGTGTTGCCGAGCCAGAAGTACGTCTGGGTGGCATCCGGCTTGTCCACGAGCAGCACGCGCCGGCCCTTGGCCACGGTGGTGGGCGGAGCCACGGGAGCCGGGGCTCCGGCGCGAGCCCAGCCTCCGAGCGCCGCCTCGAGCCGGCGGGCGAGCTGCTGGGTGTCGAAGTCTCCCACCACCGAGAAGATGAGGCGGTCTCCCCCGAGCTGGGCCTTGGCGTACGCCAGCACATCCTCGCGGGTGAGGGTGGGAAGCGACGCCTCGCTGCCCGTCACCGGCCGGCCGTAGGGGTGCCCGGCGAAGTGGAAGGCGAAGAAGTAGAGGCTCATGAGGGAGCGCGGGTCTCCGTCCTTGGCGGAGACGAGCTCGGAGGCCAGTCGCTCCCGGAGCTTCTCGAGCTCGCCCGCCTCGAAGCGGGGCCGCATCAGCAGGTCCGAGAGCAGCTCCACCATGAGCGCCTGGTCGCGCGACATGAACTGGCCCTCCACCCGCAGGGCCTCGCGATCCGGAGACACGTCGAGCTGGGCGCCCACGCCGTCCACGGCCTCGGCGAACTGCCGGGCGTCCCGCTTGCCGGCCCCCTTGAGCAGCAGCTGCCCGGTGAGCGAGGCGAGCCCCTCCTTGCCCTGGGGCTCGCCCAGGGCGCCACCGCGCAGCCACGCGCTGAAGGAGATGAGGGGCACCTCGTGCTTCTCGGCCAGGATGAGCCGAGTTCCATTCTTCAGCTCGATGACCGTGGTCCTCGGAAGCTGGATGCCCTGCGTGGGCCCGGCCTTCTTCGGCTCCGCGGCCCCGGCGCCCTGAGCGCCCGCCACGGTGGCCACCAGCAGCGCCGCCAGCACCGTCCTGCCCATGCCGCCGCTCATCGTCCCGCCTCCTTCTTGCTGGCCGGCGCCGGGGGCTCCTCCGTGGGCAGCAGCACGCCCACGGTGCGGTGGTCCGGGTTGAGGATGCGCTGCGCCACCTTGCGCAGCTGCTCGCGCGTCACCTGCTCATAGCGCGTAGGCACCTCGAAGAGCTGACGCCAGTCTCCCAGGAAGAGCTCGTACGTGCCCAGGTGGTAGGCGCGGGAGCTGTTGGTCTCCATGCCGCGCCAGAAGCTCGCCACGGTGATGTTCTTCGCCTTGCGCAGCTCCGCGTCGGTGACGCCCTGGGTGCGCACCTTCTCCAATTCCTCGCCGAGCAGCTTCTCCACGCGAGCCACGTCCACGCCGGGCGGCATGTCCACGATGAACCACACCAGGGACGGATCGAAGGTGAGCGAGAACATCTGGGTGATGTGGATGGCCACCTGCTCCTCCTCCACCAACCGCCGGTGGAGCCGGGAGGACTCGCCCTCCGCGAGGATGTGCAGGAGCAGCTTCAGCGCCGGCAGGTCCGGATCCTTCGCGTCCATGCCGTGGTAGGCCACCTCGAGCAGCGGGGACTGCGCCGCGCGGCGGACGAGGACGCGCCGCTCGCCCTGCTGCTCGGGCTCCTTGGTGCGCACCGGCTCGGGCGGGGGCTGCGCGGGGATGGAGCCCAGGTGCTTCTCGGCGAGCGCGAAGATCTCCGCGGGCGTCACCGCGCCGGCCACCACCAGCGTGGCGTTGTTGGGGGCGTAGTAGGTCTGGAAGAAGCGCTGCAGGTCCTCCAGCCGCCAGGACTCGATGTCCGAGGGCCAGCCGATGACGGTGAACTGGTAGGGGTGCGCGACGAAGGCGGTGGCCTGCACCTGCTCGCTCAGCGCGCCCATGTTGTCGTTGTCCACCACCGAGCGCCGCTCCGAGTAGACGACGCCGCGCTCGCTCTCGATGCTCTTCGCATCGAACGACAGGTGGGCCAGCCGGTCCCCCTCCAGCTCGAAGATGGTCTCCAGCGCCGAGCGGGGGAACCAGTCCATGTAGATGGTGAGGTCCTCGGAGGTGCTGGCGTTGTTGCTGCCGCCGGCGGCCTCCATGACGACGTCGAACTGGCCCGGGCCGAACTTCTTCGCGCCGTTGAACATCATGTGCTCGAAGAAGTGAGACAGGCCGGTGATGCCGGGGCGCTCGTTGCGGCTGCCGACGCGGAAGAAGTTGTAGAGGGAGACGTTGGGGATGTCCTGGTCCGGCCAGACGATGATCTTCAGCCCGTTCTTGAGCGTCCGCGTCTCGATACCCGCGCCGAGCCGCGCCGGCTCCGTCTTGCCGGGTGGGGTGGGCCCCGCCTTGCCTGGGCGGCCCTGCGCCCCGGCGCTCGAGCCCGCAAGGAGCGCGAGAGCCACGATGAACCACTGCTGACGGTGCATCCACTCCCCCTTCGATGACGAACGGGCCCCAACTTGTGGGCCGCCGCCATATTCCCAGGAGTCGAGCCCGAAGGCATGGCCTCTCGCGTCGGGTTCTTGGGAACCAGCCTCAAGGAGCGGGTGCGCCCTCTTGCTCGGGGGAGAAGCGAAGCAGGGCCATCAGCTGCTCGGGAGTGAGGGCGGTGGCTCCATCCACCTCGGAGAGCAGGCTCGAGGCCAGCTCTCGCTTCTCGGCGTGGAGCGCGACGATGGCCTCCTCGATCGTCCCCTGCGACACGAGCCGTGACACCGTGACGGGCCGCGTCTGCCCGATGCGGTGGGCGCGGTCCGTGGCTTGGTCCTCCACGGCCGGGTTCCACCACGGGTCCAGGTGGATGACGTGGTCGGCCGCGGTGAGGTTCAGGCCCGTGCCTCCCGCCTTGAGCGAGATGAGGAAGACATCGCCCTCGCCGCGCTGGAACGCCTCCACGCGCGCCTGTCGCTCGGCCGCGGGGGTCTGCCCATCCAGGTATTGGAGGGAGAAGCCGCGGGCCTCGAGAGCCTCTCGCGTCAGGCCGAGGAGCTGGACGAACTGGCTGAAGATGAGCGCCCTGCCCCCCTCGGCTCGCAGCTCCTCCACGCGCTCCAGCAGGCGCTCCAGCTTGGAGGACGGCAGCGTCGAGTCCGGATCTCCCAGGCGAGGATGGCACGCCAGCTGCCGCAGCCGGGTGAGGGCCGCGAGCAGCTCGAAGCGCTGGCCTTCGCTCGCGCTGTCGCCCACGCGGGCCAGCGCCGCGACCCGAACCTTCTCGTACAGCCTGCGCTCCTCCTCGGAGAGGACGACGGGCACGAGCGTCTCGATGCGCGGGGGCAGCTCGCGCGCCACCTCGGCCTTGGTGCGGCGCAGGAGGAAGGGGCGCAGCACCCGGGTGAGCGCGGCACGCGCCACCGGATCCCTCTCACGCTCGATGGGCTCGGCGAAGCGCTTGCGGAAGGACTGGCGGCTGCCGAGCAGGCCGGGGAAGACGATGCGGAACAGGCTCCAGAGCTCCGAGAGGCGGTTCTCCACGGGAGTGCCCGAGAGCGCCACGCGAGCCTCGGCCTGGATGGCCCGGAGCGCCCGCGCGCGAGCCGTGTCCGGGTTCTTCGCGGCCTGGGCCTCGTCCACGACGAGGGTGGCGAAGGAGACGCCCGCGAGCCGCTCCTCGTCCCGAACGAGCAGGGCATAGCTGATCAGCAGCACGTCCCCGGCCTTGAGCCCCGCGAGCAGCCGCTCCCGATCGGCCTCGCGGTAGGACTTCACTCGCAGCGAGGGAGCGAAGCGGGCGGCCTCGAGCGCCCAGTTGAAGCAGACGGAGGTGGGAGCCACCACGAGCGCCGGCCCCATCCTCGCGCGGTGCAGCAGCAGCGCGAGCGTCTGCAGCGTCTTGCCCAGTCCCATGTCGTCGGCGAGGCACCCGCCTCCGCCCCACTCGGTGAGCCGCGCCATCCACTGGAAGCCCAGGCGCTGGTAGTCGCGCAGCTCGGCTTTGAGGCCGGCGGGGATGGGAATGTCGCGCGCCTGGGCCTTGCGGATGCGGGAGGCGAGGCGGCGCCAGTCCGGCGGGGCCTGCACCTCCACCCCGGCCTCGGAGAGCGCATCCAGCACGGGCGCCGCGGCCTGGCTGACCTCCAGCCCCTCGCGGCTGGGGTGCGCCAGGTCCGCGAGCGGAGTGAGCCGCTCGCGCAGGGCCTCCGTGAGCCGCAGCCAGCGCCCCTTGCTCAGGCGGACGAAGCGTCGGCGGCCACGCAGGGCCTCGAGGAGGGTGGTCAGCTCCACCTGCTCCCCGTCCACCTCCACGCCGCCCTCGATACCGAACCAGTCCCGCTGGCGACGCACCTCCACCCTGAGGCCGCGAGCGTCCGGCGCCTGGAGCACCCTCCAGGGGTGCTCCTCCCACTCCACGCGTAGGCTCGCGCCTGCCTGTGGCTCCAACCGCTCCAGGAAGTCGAGGGCGGCCTCTGGCTCCTCCAGGATGAAGTGTCCCGAGGCGTCCATCGCCAGCAGGCCCAACCGCTCGCGGAGGGCCAGGGCCTCGGCGCGCTCGGCCTCCAGGTCGCGCTGGGCCACCACGCGCTCTCCACCGCGCAGACCCCGCACCCGAGGGCTCCCCTCCCCTGGCGCCATGGGTGGAGCCTCGGGCAGCGGGCGCACGAGGAGCGCCCCCTCCAGGCCCTCCTCCCTCGCGGGGCGAAGGCGCAGCAGGAAGCCGGGCTCGGCGGAAACGGGGCGAGCCTCCAGGGACTCCGGCAGGGAGATGGGATAGGCGGCCTCCAGGCTCGCCAGGTTGCGCACCAGGGCCGGGCGGACGGCCTCCGGCAGCCGTGTCCCATACTCGCGCAGCGTGGCGAGCACGGTGCGCGCGCTGGAAGGAACGGTGACCAGGGACAGCCGGGGCAGCGCCGGTTCGAACAGCAGCCAAGGCAGCGGCGCGTCGACGCCCGAGGGAGGTGGCTGGAGCGCTGCTGGACGAAAGGGGACGCCCTCGATGGCGGGGTGGACCGAGAGGCCACCGTCGAGCTCGGTGAAGGCGAAGCCGAGCGGCGCCTCGCGCACCTGGAGCGGGGCATCCGGCCGGGAAGCGGCGAACAGGCGCGGGCTGTGCGCCAGCAGTCTCAACGTCCGCAGCAGCAGGAAGTACCCATCACTGGCGAGCGAATGGCGGGAGGCGAACTCGCACAGCTCGAAGGCCTCGAGCTCTCGCGGGTCCGCGAGCAGGGCACGCACTTCTTCCCGGTCCCGCCAGCTCGCGGGCGTGCCCTTGGACAGGCCGCCCTTCTTCAGCGGCCGATGGAGGTAGAGGCGCAGCTTGAGGGCCCGGGTGTCGAGCCCCTCCAGGCGGAAGGTGACGCGCGCCTCGCTGGCGGCCGGCGCCTGGGTGACCTTCTCGAAGGCGCCGAGGATCTCCCGCGCGGGCACGTCGAAGAGCAGCTCCGCGAGCCGCGCGTTGAACCGCGCCTGCAGGGGCTCTTCGAGCATGTCGAGCAGCGTGTCGAGCGCGGAGAGGGCATGAACGCAGCGAGCCTCTCCCTGCAAGGTGCACCAGCAGGACAGGGCCTGCTGGCCGTCGAGCAGGGCGCGCGGGTCCACGGACACGCGCATCCGCAGCAGGCCACTCCAGGGGGCGGGCACCTTGGCGGGGTGAGAAGGGCCTCCCGGCTCCTCGACGAAGAGCAGGAGGGGACGCTCCTGGAGGGAGACATCGGGCCTGCCCGGGAGGAGCCGAGGCACGGCCTGCTCTCGCACGCGGGCCCGGGCCCGCTCGAGGGCCTCCTTCCAGGGCAGCAGGCGCGCCTCCAGCGGAGCGGGGCGCGGCGTCATGGCCCGCTCCTGCTCGAGCGCGAGCCCGTGGCGGACGCGCTCGGCCTCGGCGCCGAGCCAGGTCCACACCGCCTCGCGCAGCAGGGCCTGGGTGGTGGCGCCCTGGACGTGGCGACGCAGCTCGAGCGACCCGTCCAGCGCACTCGTGACGGGCAGGTGCTCCAGGCCATAGAGCCCGGGCGTCTCGCGGAAACTCTTGGCGAGGAACGGCTCGACGACGACCAGGGGCATGCGCCGGGCGTAGGTGAGGTGGTGCGCCTCCAGCCACGCCTGAAGCTCCTGGGGCCCCCGAGGCCGCTCGGTGCTGGGAGGAGGCAGGGCCCGGTCGGAGACGACGGCCCCCGACTGGAGGTAGGCCAGGCCGAGCGCGACGATGTGCTTGCAGAACCCCTGGCTGTTGAAGGTGGGGCACTGGCACTCACAGAACAAGCCCTCCGCGTCGGTGGAGATGACGACGGAGTAGGGCTGGCCGTGGCGATTGAGCACCTGACCGTGGAGGGAATCGGGCAGCGCCTCGAACGAGGCGACGCGCCCCCGGGCCATGCACGACTGTCCCTGCTTGAAGAGCCGAGGCCCCGCGGTCTCGGACAACGACTCCGAGGTGAGCCACCGCCGCAGGGGAGCCACGGCCTCCGGGGAGGGGGTGCGAGAGACGGACTGGGATGGGGATTCAACCTGTTGGCTGGCCATACGTTCAAAGCGGGCGGTGGAGTCCAGGAGCAGGAGGTTCAGGAGGCGCGTTCCGGCCACCCGGCGGACGGCTGGCGGGCCGAGGGGAAGAACTCCTGAAGCACGAAGCGGTGGTAGTTGGTGCTGTCGAGCCGGGTGGCGAAGGTCTGCGCCGAGACGCGCAGCCGGTCGGCCACGGCCTCGAACTCATTGCGGCTCACGTCGCGCAGGGAGAGGTAGAGCCGGGAAGCGGCCCGCAGGTAGGAGAACAGGGGGTTGGGATCGACGCCGTCGGGGCGGCGGCGCAGGGAGCGGTAGAGGCGGTGGAACTCCCGGTCTCGCTCGGGTCGGCCGGTGGCGTCGCAGTACTCGGCGGCGGTGGCCTCTGTGAGGATGAAGAAGGGCTCGTATTCCGGCGGAGGGGCGCGGGAGAGGTCCGGGGCGACGGCCGAGCCCGTCCAGAGCTCGGAGATGGACAGGAGGGGGAGCCAGAGCACACGGTCCAGCTCGTCCATGACGGGGACGGGCAGGTCATGGTCGAGGGAGACGATGCGGCCGTGCTCGCCGAGCACGGGAGGCACCCGGAGGAGCTCCGGGTGAGTGGGGTCGATGCCTGCCTTCTCGAGGGCCGTGATTGCATTCAGGTCCATGACCTTCCCCAATGGGTTGTGTCGGTTGCATCCAACCTAATACCTCGGGTGGCCCGTTGCCAGCACCTGCATGAGGTACAGGCAGGCGGAGGGGGCCGGTTCGGGGCTTGGGGAGGGTGGGCGCTGGGTTAGGGTGCCGGTGTGTCATCCCCCTTCCTGGCGATTCCCGAGTCCGAGTGGGTGGCGTCCAACGCGCTGGCCTTCGCCGTCCGGGACCGCTACCCGGTGAGTCCGGGGCACACGCTGGTCATTCCGCGCCGTGTGGTGACCACATGGTTCGAGGCGACAGCCGAGGAGCAGCGGGCCCTGTTCGCGCTGAGCGCGTCGTCCGAGAGAAGGACCGTTGGGTGCTGCGCTCGGACAACCCTGCTCGGCCCTCGTTCGAGGTCGCGGAGGATGTGGTCCCCATCGCACTCCTCGTTGAGGTCATCCACCCAGAGCAACTGGGGCCTGAGCGGGGAGCCCAGCTCACGGACGAGCAGGCCATGGAGGCCTTCGGGCTAGAGGGGCCGCCAAAGACGGGGCGCCGCGGCGGACACCTGTTTCTCTGCATCACGAAGAAGGGAGTCCTGACGGAGCCCGACCGGCTCGACCTGCGCATCGCGGAGCGGCGGCCAGCGGAGACGGCCTTCGTCCTCACGAGGACGGCACCGCGAGGCTCGTGGCAATACTGGGGGGTGGCACGCTGGCAAGACGATGAGGACCGCTGGGCGCTCGATGAGCCAGTGGATCACGCGACCTGGCGCGCGCTGGGCCACGGGCGCACCAGCTCGCGCAGCCTGCCGCCCGAAGCCACTGCCCGAGCCGAGGCCTGGGTCGAGCAGCTTCTCCGCACCCATCCTCCGGGGACGCTCCTCGCGCGGGATGGTGAGCGCTGCCGCATCGTGGGCAGGTCGCCACAAGGAGGCGTGCGCATCGATGGAGGCCCGAAAGGCTTCAAGGAGCGGACGGTCAGCCTGGCGGACCTCGCCTGGGCCTTGCTGGCTCGAGATGACACGCGGAAGACAGGCGGCCTGTTGGATGAGGCGCGAGTGAACCGGCTCCGCTATCTCGAAGGTACGCCCAAGGAGTCGACGCGGTGGATCGACACTGGCTGGGCGCTGTTCCTCCTCACTGCGACAGGTTCTTGAATGGGGCGCGGTAGGCTGCTGTACGAACCGCAAGCTCCAACTCATCTCATGACATTGGGGTCCGCTGAGCATCCCCACCGTCAAGCGCGACCCAAGCACCCTGCGGAAAAAAGAAGGGCGCCGGACCGGAGTCCAGCGCCCTCGAACCTTTCAAATTCTGTGCCCAGGGGCGGAATCGAACCACCGACACGGGGATTTTCAGTCCCCTGCTCTACCAACTGAGCTACCTGGGCGGGTGCCGCTGCGAAAGCAGCGCCGATTTACGGGGACTCCCCTCCCACGTCAAGCGTGTTGTGAGCATCTTGTCCCCCTCCCGCTCGCCCGCTCGGCTGCTCCCCTACCGCCACAGCGTTCCACTCTCGTGTGCCCAAAAATCGTCTTGGGGGGTCCTCTGGACAGAACCCTTCGATTTTTTCGTGATTTTCCCAAGGCTGCCCTTCTGAGGTTCCCGTGAGCTGGCTCAACTATCACCACCTCCTCTATTTCTGGACCGTTGCCCGCGCCGGCACCATCGCCAAGGCGGGTGAGGAGCTCCATCTCGCCCAGCCCACCATCAGCAGCCAGATCAAGCTCCTCGAGGAGTCCCTCGGCCACAAGCTCTTCGAGCGCCAGGGCCGCAAGCTCGTCCTCACCGACGTGGGCCGCACCGTCATGCGCTACGCCGACGAAATCTTCCGCCTCGGCAACGAGCTGAAGAACGTCGTCGGCGGTCTGCCCTCCGGCCAGCAGCTGCGCCTCCAGGTCGGCGTCGCCGATGTCGTCCCCAAGGCCGTCGCCGAGCGCCTCCTCCAGCCCGCTCTCGATGTCGGCCCCCTGCGCCTCGTCTGCCGCGAGGGCCCGCTGCCCCAGCTGCTCGCCTCGCTCGCCCTCCATGAGCTGGACGTCGTCATCGCCGACGCCCCGGGCTCCGAGCCCGTCAGCGTCCGCTCCTTCAACCACCTGCTCGGCAAGTGTGGCGTCTCCTTCTTCGCCGCGAACTCCCACTCGCACCTGAAGAAGGACTTCCCCAACTCCCTGGACGGCGCGCCCATGCTCATGCCCACCGAGTCCAGCTCCGTGCGCCACGCCCTGGACGTCTGGTTCGACACCCATGGCGTCCACCCCACCGTCGTCGGCGACTTCGACGACAGCGCCCTCCTCGAGGCATTCGGTCAGCGCGGGCTCGGCGTCTTCGCCATGCCCTCCGTCATCGAGGACGAGGTGGCCCGCCAGCTCGACGTCTCCATCATCGGCCGCACCCACGAGGTGGAGAACTGCTTCTACGCCATCACCGTGGAGCGGCGCCTGCGCCACCCCGCCGTCGTCGCCATCGCCGAGGCGGCTCGCGCCAACATCTTTCAGTAGGAAGTGAGGGCCCTCCCGGCCTCGGGCCTATCCCGGCGTCCCGGCGTCTCCCGCCATGGGCGCGGTGATGGGGCCCGCGGGCCCGGGGGGCTCCGCCGGCACGTTCTGCACAGGCTCCGGGCCCACCTGATCGATGGGCACCTGGTTCTCCGTCCCTGGCGGCTGCGTGGTACGGCAGGCAATGGCAACGGCTGCCAGGACAGCGGCGATGAGCACGGCGCGACGCATGGGGCCTCCCTGAGGATTCCCGACCCTAGGTAGCGCTCCCCTGCATGGCAACGCGCCGCGCGAGCTTTCGTTCGGCATTGGATGAGCGTGCGTCCCGGCGGGCCTCCGTGCCCCGGCCCCCCATCCCGGCTTCCCGCCCTGCTCAGCTGAAGCTGGACCCCGACGTGGCCACGTTCTCCAGGATACCACCCCGGAGAGCCCGATGCTGGATCTCGTCGACCTCGGCAAACGTTCGTTCTCGGCCTACCGGGGAATTGCGCCCGATGCGCAGCTCGACGAGGTGCTCCGCCTCGCCGAGCGCCTGCGCGGCGTCCGCTGCCTCCACCTGAACGCCACCCCCTATGGCGGCGGTGTCTCGGAGCTGCTCCGCTCGGGCGTGCCCCTGCTCAATGATCTCGGCATCGTCACCGACTGGCAGATCATCCGCGGCGACGAGGCCTTCTTCCACATCACCAAGCGCCTCCACAACGCGCTCCAGGGCGCCCCCGGCGAGTTCTCCGAGTTGGACAAGGCCACGTACCTGGCCCACTCGCAGCTCAACGCCAGCCACCTCTCGGACGACTACGACTTCATCATCGTCCATGATCCGCAACCGGCCGCCCTGCCCATGCTCGGTGGCCGCAAGGGCGCCCGGTGGATCTGGCGCTGCCACATCGACACCTCACGCCCCAACCCGCAGGCCTGGGAGTTCCTCCGCCCGTTCCTCGGCGCCTACGACGCCGCCATCTTCACCCTCCCCGAGTTCATCCCTCCGCGCTTCCCCATCTCCCACATCGCCATCCACTCGCCGGCCATCGACCCGCTGAGCCCCAAGAACCTCACCCTCCCGGAGGACCTCGCCCGCCACGTCCTGTCGTGGATCGGCGTGCGCACCACCCGCCCCCTCGTCACGCAGATCAGCCGCTTTGATCCGTGGAAGGATCCGCTCGGCGTCATCGCCGCCTACCGGAAGGTGCGAGCCCACATCCCCAACCTGCAGCTGGCCATGGTGGGCTCGCTCGCCCTGGACGACCCCGAGGGCTGGGACGTCTACCGGCAGATCCGCGACGCCACCGCCAACGACAACTTCATCCACGTCTTCACCAACCTGGTGGGCGTGGGCAACATCGAGGTCAACGCCTTCCAGGCCCTCTCGGATGTCGTCATCCAGAAGTCCATCCGCGAGGGCTTCGGCCTCGTCGTCTCCGAGGCGCTGTGGAAGGGCACCCCCGTCGTCGCCGGACGCGCTGGAGGCATCCCCCTGCAGATGCCCGAGGGCACCGGCGGCATCCTCGTGGACTCCGTGGAGGAGTGCGCCGAGGCCGTGCTGCACCTGCTCCAGCACCCGCAGGAGGCGCAATGCCTGGGCGAGCAGGGCCGCGAGCACGTACGCCAGCACTTCCTCGTGCCCCGGCTGCTGCTGGACTTCCTCCGCCTGCTGGACTCGCTGGTCCACGAGAAGCCCCTCGCGCCTCGCGGGCTGGCCGTCGTCCATCACTCGAGCCCCTCGCCATGAACGCCCAGGCGCAGAGAGCCCGCGGGAGGACCTTCCTGCTCCTGTTGGCGGCGTTGATGCTCGGCAGCAGCGTCCTCGCGGCGGGCCCGCCTGACAGGCCCGTCCTCTCGCGCTGTGTCCTCGACGGGACGGTGGATGCCGGCTCCGGCGCCTACCTGGCCGACTGCGTGAGGCGAGCCGAGGAGGCGGGACACGCCGCGCTGCTCGTCCGGTTGGACACCCCCGGCGGCTCCCTGGAGTCCACCCGCGACATCGTCCGGGCCTTCCTCGGCTCGCGCGTGCCCGTGCTGGTCTGGGTCGGGCCCTCGGGTGCTCGGGCTGGCAGCGCGGGCGTCTTCATCACCCTCGCCTCGCACCTGGCCGCCATGGCGCCCGGCACGAATATCGGCGCGGCACACCCCGTCGTTGGCCTCTCCGGACAGGATCCCGAGCAGGCCGGGGGCGAGGCCATGGCCCGCAAGCTCGAGAACGATACCGTCGCCTTCGCCGAGAGCATTGCCCGGCAGCGGGGCCGCAACGCCGAGTGGGCCGCCACCGCCGTGCGCGAGAGCGTCAGCGTCCCGGCCGACCGCGCCGTGGAGCTGCGCGTCGTGGAGCAGGTGGTCGCCTCGGAGGAGGCGTTCCTCGCCTGGGCGGATGGCCGGCGCGTGGAGACGCCGGACGGCCCCAGGCTGCTCGCCACCCGCGACGCCCAGGTGGTGGAGCTCACGCCGAGCCCCTCCCATCGCCTGCTCCACGCGCTCTCGCAGCCCGCGGTCCTCTACCTGCTCTTCCTGGTGGCGGCGCTGGGCATCACCGTGGAGCTGTCGAACCCGGGCCTCATCATCCCGGGCCTCCTGGGGCTGGTGGCCCTGGTGCTCGCCCTGCTGGCCTCCTCCGTCCTGCCCGTGCGCGCGGGAGCCGTCGCCCTGCTCGCGCTGGGCATCGGGCTGCTCATCGCGGAGCTGTTCGTCACCAGCGGGCTGCTCGGCGCCAGCGGCGCGCTGATGCTCATCCTGGGGGGCGTGCTGCTCGTGGATCGCTTCGACCCGAGCTGGTTCGCCGATCGCTCCGTGCGCCTGCACGTGCCGCTGTCGCTGGTACTGCCCACCGCCCTGGTCGTCGCCGGGTGCGCCGTGTTCGTGGCCTTCCGCGGCGCCGAGTCCCGCCGGCTGCCCCAGCGCGCGGGGGCCCTGGGGCTCGTGGGAGAGCTCGGCACCGCCCTCACCCCCCTCTCCTCCGAGGGCGGCGAGGTGTTCGTCCATGGGGAGCGCTGGCGGGCCAGCTCTCACACCTCCCTGCCACGCGGCGCCCATGTGGTGGTCCGCCGCGTGGAAGGTCTCACCCTTTATGTCGACGAGGTGAAGACATGAATGATGTCCTGGGAACCTTCGGCCTGCTCATCCCCCTGGCGCTGATCTTCCTCCTCTTCATTTCAGGGGTGCGCATCGTCAACGAATACGAGAGCGGCGTCGTCTTCCGGCTCGGCCGCTACATCGGGCTCAAGAACGCCGGCTTCCGCTGGCTCATCCCCTTCGTCGAGCGCATGGTCGTCATCGATCTGCGCACCGTGGCCAAGGACGTGCCCCCGCAGGACGTCATCACCAAGGACAACGTCAGCGTGAAGGTGAACGCCGTCGTCTACTTCCGCGTCATCCACGCCGACAAGGCGGTGCTCCAGGTGGAGGACTTCCTCTATGCCACCAGCCAGCTGGCGCAGACCACGCTGCGCGCCATCCTGGGCCAGGTGGAGCTGGACGAGCTGCTCTCCCAGCGCGATCGCATCAACCGGGACATCCAGCAGGTGCTCGACGCCCACACGGATCCGTGGGGCATCAAGGTCTCCAACGTGGAGGTGAAGCACATCGACCTGCCGGCGGAGATGCAGCGCGCCATCGCCCGCCAGGCCGAGGCCGAGCGCGAGCGGCGCGCGAAGATCATCGCCGCCGAGGGCGAGCACCAGGCCGCCGAGCGGCTCGCCCAGGCGGCCGACGTGCTCAGCCGCAACCCCGCCACGCTCCAGCTGCGCTACCTGCAGACCCTGGTGGAGATCACCGGCGGCGGCAACCAGACCATCATCCCCATTCCCCTGGAGCTGCTGCGCGCGCTGGGTGTGGGGCGATGAGCCGCGCCCGGGTGGGCAGGGCGTGGCCTTCAGGCGGCTCGCTCAGGGCCCGGCGGAGGGAGGACGCTCCTCGAACATCTCCCGCTGCTCCAGCGCGATGGCCCGCCGGCTGAGCCGCAGCGAGGCCAGCGCGTAGACGGCGATGCCGCCCACCAGCACCACCCCCAGCGAGAAGGACACCACCGGCGCCACCTCGGGCACGCTGAAGCGCCGCTGCACCAGGTACAGCAGCGACGTCACCACGAAGGACAGCATCGCCGCGTAGTCCAGCATCAGCGCCTTCGCCAGCAGCGCGTGCCGCTGATCCAGGATGGCCACCTCCTGCTGGAGCAGCGTGCGCCGCGCGTGCCCCTCCGGCAGCGAGCGCCACTCGCGCACCATCTCCCGCACCCGCGTCGTCATCCGCGCCACCTGGTTGTCCAACCCCGTCGCCAGGATGCCGCACCCGGACACCATCACCGCTGGCGTCACCGCCGCGCCAATGACCCGGATGGAGGAGAAGTCGAGCCCGCTCGCGCTTGCGTCCATGGCTCCTTCTCTCCCACCTCTCCCCTCCCTGCAAGACATCCCGCCAGTGGCAGGTTCCCACCAACTGTCATCTTGACACTTCCGCTGTCGAGTCTTACTGTTGCTCTCGTGAGCCCGACGAAGACACAGACCGAGTGGAAGCTGGCCGAGCTGGCCGCCGAGGCGGGCGTCTCGCCGCGCACGGTGCGCTACTACGTGCAGCGCGGGCTGCTCCCCGCTCCGCCCTTCAAGGGTCCGGACACCGTCTATGGCGAGGAGCACCTGCGGCGGCTCAAGGCCATTCGCGTGCTGCAGGCGCGCTTCCTGCCGCTGGATGCCATCCAGGTGGAGCTGGCGCGGCTGAGCCCCGAGGAGCTGCGCGCGCTGGCGGAGTCCGAGGTGCCCACCGACATCCTTCCGCCGCCGCCCGCCGCGGCGCCGGAACCGCTCAAGGCCGCGGAGGTGTCCACGACGGGGCCCGCCTCAGCAGGCAGGCAGGTGCAGGTGGCAGGCTATCGGCGCTGGGAGCTGGCGCCGGGGCTGGAGCTGCACCTCGCGGACACGGCGGATGACAAGACCCGGGCGCTCGCCGAGCGCGTGCGCGCCCTCATCGAGCAGTCGGAAGAAAGGTAGAGCCAGATGACGACCGAGCAGGCAGGCCAGAAGGCGCAGTGCGGGCTGTTCACCCGGGACGGCGCGCAGGTTCCCCTCCAGGGCGTGGAAGTGACAGGTGAGCTGCTCGGCGGGCATGCGCGGGTGCGCGTGCGCCAGCGCTACCGCAACGCCGAGCGCCGTCCGGTGGAGGCCGTCTACGTGTTCCCGCTGCCCTCGGACGGGACGCTCACCGGCTTCTCCATGGAGTGCAACGGCCGCAAGGTGCAGGGCGTGGTGAAGGAGCGCGAGGAGGCCTTCCGCGCCTATGACGACGCCGTCACCGCGGGCCACGGCGCCGCCCTGCTGGATCAGGAGCGCCCCAACGTCTTCACCGCCCAGGTGGGCAACCTGCTGCCCGACGAGGAGACGCTGGTGGAGGTGGAGTTCCTCCAGGCCATCCAGGTGGAGGAGGGCAGCGTGCGGTGGATGCTGCCCACGCTGGTGGCCCCGCGCTACATCCCCGGCAACACGCAGGGGGACCGGACCGGACACGGCACGGCCAGCCCCACCCCCCGGGTGCCGGACGCCGACCGCATCACCCCGCCGATCGGCCATGTGGCCTACGGCCTGAAGATGGACCTGCTGGTGGACCTGGGCCGCCCGGTGGTGGTGGAGAGCCCCTCGCACGCGCTGAAGCTGGAGAAGGACGGCCAGAAGGTGCGCGTGAAGTTCGCCACGGGCGAGGTGGCACTCGACCGCGACTTCGTCCTCACCGTGCGCGGCGAGGACACCTCCACCTCGCTCACCACGCTCGTCACCCACCGCCAGGGCGAGAACCCGGGCACCTTCGCCCTCACCGTGGTGCCGGACCTGCTCGAGATGGCGGGCGTGGCGAAGCGGCAGGAGGTGGTCTTCGTGGTGGACACCTCCGGCTCCATGGAGGGGGCGAGCCTGCCGCAGGCCCAGGGCGCGCTGCGGCTGTGCCTGCGCCACCTGCGCGAGGGGGACCGCTTCAACATCATCGCCTTCGAGAACAGCTACCGGACGTTCGCCCCCGAGCCGGTCGTCTTCACGCAGAAGACGCTGGAGCAGGCCGACCGGTGGGTAGCCGCGCTGCACGCCTCCGGCGGCACGGAGCTGCTCCAGCCCATGATGGCCGCCGTGCAGGGCGCGCCGGACGGCGTGGTGGTGCTCCTCACGGACGGACAGGTGGGCAACGAGGAGGAGATCCTCCGCGCGGTGCTCGGCGCCCGGAAGACGACGCGCGTGTACTCGTTCGGCATCGGCACCAACGTGAGCGACGTGCTGCTGCGCGACATGGCGCGGCAGACCGGCGGCGCGGTGGAGTTCATCCACCCGGGCGAGCGCATCGACGACAAGGTGGTGGCCCAGTTCTCCCGCGCGCTCGCCCCGCGCGTCACCGAGCTGGAGGTCCGCTTCGAGGGCGTGGAGGGCGCGGAGCTGGCCCCCGCGGAGCTGCCGCCGCTGGTGGACGCCGTGCCGTGGACGCTCTTCGGCCGCTACCCCACGCCGGGCCTGGGCAAGGTGACGCTCAAGGGTCGCTCGGGCCGCGAGCCGTTCTCCCTCACCGTCCCCGTGGACTTCTCCGCGACCTCGGACCGTCCCGCCGTGGAGAAGCTGTGGGCCGCCGAGCGCATCCGCGCATGGGAGGGGGCCGAGCTCGACGGCCGCCGCGCCCAGCGGATGAAGGAGCGCATCGTCCAGCTCGCCGTGGCGCACCAGATCGTCACGAAGTACACCTCCTTCGTCGTGGTGGAGGAGCGCACCGGCGATCGCCGCGCCTCGGGCCAGCCGGAGACCCGCGTCGTCCCCGTCAACGCTCCCGCGGGCTGGGGCATGTTCGGCACGGAGAAGCAGGAGGAGAAGGACATAGCCGTCGATGGCCGTGGCTTCGGTCGGGCCCAGAGCCAGGGAATGCCCCAGAAGAGCCGGAAGCGGGCGACGACGGGCTCCTTCCCCGCCGTGGGGGGCATGGCGCCGGGTGGAGCCCCGCCTCCGCCTCCGGCTGCCGCGCCGAGCCGTTCCGCCCCGGCGCCCGTCGCGGCCGCGCCGGGTCGGCCCTCCTTCAGTGTCTCTGGCATCGTGGGCGAGGTGCGTCGCGAGGTGGCCGAGCGCGTCCTCGA
Source organism: Hyalangium gracile (assembly GCF_020103725.1). Classification (NCBI taxonomy): domain Bacteria; kingdom Pseudomonadati; phylum Myxococcota; class Myxococcia; order Myxococcales; family Archangiaceae; genus Hyalangium; species Hyalangium gracile. Next base: position 24,755 of record NZ_JAHXBG010000027.1, read on the forward strand.
GGCTGCGGCCGACCTGGAGCGGATGATCAAGGGCAAGAGCGCGCCGGCGCCCGAGCCCCTGGAGAGCGCGAAGGCGGAGATGCTGGACGACGGCTACGCGAGCGAGGAGCCCTTCGCCGAGCACGAGGAGGCTTCCGGCGCGGACGTCACGGCGCTGCTGTCCCGCCAGCTCGCCAGCGGCCTGTGGGCGGGCACGGGCACCGGTCCGGAGCCGGTGCGCCAGGCGCGCGCCACCGCGCTCGCGCTGCTGGAGTTGCTGCGGCAGGGCATCACCAGCAACCACCCGCTGCACGGCGCCCAGGTGAAGAAGGCGGTGGACGCGCTGCTCGCGCTCGCCTCGGAGCTCACCGGCGTGCCCGAGGTGGCGGAGCTGGCGCTGGGCGTGGCGTGGCTGGCGGCGGCGGGGCCTCGCACGAGGGGCCGCATCGCCCAGGCGGCCCAGCCGCTGGCGGGCCTCAGCGCCTGCATCGGCGACGAGGCGAAGCTGCGCCAGCACGTGGACACGCTGGCCACGCGGTGAGGGTTCTCTCCTGACGGAAGGGGCCTCGGGGCGCTAGGGTGTACCCAACTCTCGTCCCGAGGCCGCCAATGCGATCCGATTCGACCGCCCTCACCCTCTTCCAGCACCACAGCGCGCTGCGCGTGCAACAGAAGAAGGAGTGGGGGGAGATCCTCACAGGCTTTGAGACGCGCAACAAGTACCAGGTGGTGGGAGAGGACGGGCAGCCCGTGTTCTTCGCCGGGGAGGTGGAGGGAGGCCTGGGCGCACTCCTGACCCGCCTCTTCCTCAAGGCCAACCGCCCCTTCACCATGGAGCTGAAGACGCCCGATGGCGCCACCCTGCTGCGGCTCAAGCGGCCCTGGCGCTGGTGGTTCGCCCACCTGGACGTGGAGGACGGCTCGGGCCGCCCGCTGGGCGCCATCCAGCAGCGCTTCGCCTTCTTCGAGCGGCTCTACGAGGTGCACGGCCCCTCCGGCGAGGTGCTCGCCACGCTGCGCGGGCCGTTCTTCAAGCCGTGGACGTTCAACATCGAGGAGCAGGGCCGCGAGGTGGGGAAGATCCAGAAGAAGTGGAGCGGGTTCGGCAAGGAGATGTTCACCGACGCCGACAGCTTCGGCGTCACCTTCGGAGACGTGAGGGACCCGCGGCTGCGCAGCCTGGTAGTGGCCGCCACGTTCCTCATCGACTTCGTCCACTTCGAGAACCGCGGCGGCTGAGCGGCGCATGCAGGCTCTCGCGCTCGAGGAGACACCCTCACAGCACGCCGCCGGGCGAGGAGTGCTCGCGCTCGAGCGCGGGGCTCGCGGTACGGTCGTCCGCGCCGCACGCGCCAACAGTCCCCTCAAGCTGCTGCTGCCGCGCAACCACGGCCGGGGCGTGTGGGCCTACCTGGCCAGCTTCGGCGGCGGGCTCGTGGATGGAGACTCGGTCCATGTCGAGGTGGATGTCGGCGCGCGCGCCACCGGCCTGCTCTCGACGCAGTCCTCCACCAAGGTGTACCGCTCCCCGCGAGGCTGCCGGCAGGCGCTCCACGCCCGCGTCGCAGAGGAGGGGCTGCTCGTCCTGCTGCCGGACCCGGTTTCCTGCTTCGCGGACGCTCGCTACGAGCAGGAGACCACCGTCACGCTCGCGCCCCGCGCCTCGCTCGTCCTGCTGGATGCCCTCTCCTGCGGGCGGGCCGCGCGAGGCGAGCGGTGGGCCTTCGCGCACTACCTGAGCCGCACCCTCATCCAGCGCGAGGGCGTGCCCCTCTTCCTCGACGCCCTCCGCCTCACGCCCGAGGAGGGCGCCCTGCCCGCGCGCATGGGGCGCTTCGAGGCCCTGGCCACGCTCGCCGTCTTCGGCCCGGAGGTGGCGCCCCTGCGCGAGGCCCTCCTGCGCCCCCTGGCGCCCCTGCGGCGGCGCGCCTCCGTCATCGAGACCACCAGCCCGCTCGGGGAGGACGGCGCCCTGCTGCGAGTGGCCGCCACCTCCGTAGAGGAGGCCATGTCCGCCGTGAAGGCCCGCCTGCGGCTCCTGCCCCAGGTGCTGGGCGACGACCCGCTCGCAAGGAAATGGTGACGCGGCTGACGCGCTGCGGCATCATCGAGGGCGTCTGGTTGTCCCCGAGAGGCCCCCATGCACCTGGTCCCGCGCGAGCTCGACAAGCTCACGCTCCACGCCGCTGGTTTCCTGGCCCAGAAGCGACTGGCTCGCGGCCTGCGCCTCAACTACCCCGAGACCGTCGCGCTGCTGTCCACCCAGCTGCTCGAGCTCATCCGCGACGGGCGCCCCGTCGCCGAGCTGATGGACCTGGGACGGAGGATGCTCGGACGGGCGCAGGTGCTCCCGGGCGTCGCGGAGATGCTCCACGAGGTGCAGGTGGAGGGCACGTTCCCGGACGGCACCAAGCTCGTCACCGTCCACCACCCCATCGCGCTGGACCAGGGAGACCTGGCGCTGGCGCTCTACGGGAGCTTCCTGCCCGTCCCCGCCGCCTCGGTGTTCGCCGCCGCCGCCGAGTCCGCGCCGGCTCCCGGTGAGCTGCTCCCGCAGCCGGGGGAGATTGCCCTCAACCCGGGCCGCCCCCGCCTCACGCTCGCGGTGGAGAACCGCGGGGACCGCCCCATCCAGGTGGGCAGCCACTATCCCTTCGAGCACACCAACCGCGCGCTCGAGTTCGACCGCGCCCAGGCCGCGGGCATGCGGCTGGACATCCCCTCGGGCACGGCGGTCCGCTTCGAGCCCGGGGACAGGAAGACGGTGACGCTCGTCCCCATCGCACCGACGCCGCAGGCAGGAGGCACACCGTGAGCCGCACCCTGGATCGCCGCCACTACGCGGACATGTACGGGCCCACCACGGGAGACCGGGTGCGCCTGGGTGACACGGGCCTCATCGCCGAGGTGGAGCGGGACTTCACCTCCTATGGAGACGAGTGCAAGTTCGGCGGCGGCAAGGTGCTGCGCGACCGGATGGGGCAGATGGAGGGCATCGGGGACGCGGAGGCGCTCGACTGCGTCATCACCAACGCCCTCATCGTCGACTTCACCGGCATCTACAAGGCGGACATCGGCATCAAGCACGGCCGCATCGTGGGCATCGGCAAGGCGGGCAACCCGCGGGTGATGCCGGGCGTCACGCCGGGGATGCTCGTGGGCGTCACCACCGAGGTCATCTCCGCCGAGGGCCACATCGTCACGGCGGGCGGCATCGACGCGCACATCCACTACATCTGTCCGCAGCAGGCCTTCGAGGCCATCGCCTCGGGCGTCACCACCTTCCTCGGAGGAGGCACGGGGCCCGCCACGGGCACCAACGCCACCACCTGCACGCCGGGCGCGCGCAACATCGAGCTGATGCTGCAGGCCACGGACACGCTGCCGCTGAACATCGCGCTCACGGGCAAGGGCAACACCTCGCACCCGGCGGGGCTGGTGGATCAGATCCGCGCCGGCGCGGCGGGCCTGAAGCTGCACGAGGACTGGGGCACCACGCCGCCGGCCATCGACTGCTGCCTGGGCGTGGCCGAGGCGGAGGACATCCAGGTCACCATCCACACCGACACGCTCAACGAGTCGGGCTTCGTGGATGACTCCATCGCCGCGTTCAAGGGGCGCACCATCCACACGTACCACTCGGAGGGCGCGGGCGGCGGCCACGCGCCGGACATCATCCGCGTGTGCGGCGAGCCCAACGTCATCCCCAGCTCGACGAACCCGACGCGCCCGTACACGGTGAACACGCTGGACGAGCACCTGGACATGCTCATGGTCTGCCACCACCTGGATCGGCAGATCCCCGAGGACGTGGCCTTCGCCGAGAGCCGCATCCGTGGAGAGACCATCGCCGCAGAGGACATCCTCCACGACCTGGGCGCCATCAGCATCATCTCCAGCGACAGCCAGGCCATGGGGCGGGTGGGCGAGGTGATCACCCGCACCTGGCAGACGGCGCACAAGATGCGCGAGCAGCGGGGCCGGCTGAAGGACGAGCGCGGGGACAACGACAACCTCCGCATCCGCCGCTACGTGGCCAAGTACACGATCAACCCGGCCATCGCGCACGGCTTCAGCCACGAGGTGGGCTCGGTGGAGGTGGGCAAGCTGGCGGACCTGGTGCTCTGGCGCCCGGCCTTCTTCGGCGCTCGGCCGGAGCTGGTGGTGAAGGGTGGCTTCATCGCCTGGGCGCAGATGGGAGATGCCAACGCGTCCATCCCCACGCCGCAGCCGCTGCAGATGCGCCCCATGTTCGGCGCGTTCGGCAAGGCCACGGGCGCCACCAGCGTGGCCTTCGTGTCGCGGCGCTCGCTGGAGGAAGGGCGGGTGAAGGCGCTGGGGCTGCACAAGCAGCTGGTCGCGGTGCGCAACTGCCGCGGCATCGGCAAGCGGGACATGAAGCTGAACGACGCGCTGCCGCGCATCACGGTGGACCCGGAGACCTATGAGGTGCGCGCCGACGGCGAGCTGCTGCGATGCGAGCCGGCCACCCACGTCCCCCTGGCCCGCCTGTACAGCCTCTTCTGAGCTCATGACGACCCGCTGGCGCGTCCTGCAGCTCGCCGACTCGGCCTTTCCCACCGGAGGCTTCTCGCACTCCGCGGGGCTGGAGGCCGCCGCTCAACAGGGCGAGCTGGCGGAGCCGGAGGCCCTGCGCACCTTCATCGAGGGCGTACTGTGGCAGGCCGGCCATGGGGCCCTGCCCTTCCTGCGCGCGGCCCATGACTCGGACGCCGAGCCGGCGAAGCTGGACGCGTGGTGTGACGCGTTCCTGTCCAACCACGTCGCCAACCGGACCAGCCGCACCCAGGGCCGCACGCTGGTGGCCACCGCGGCGCGCATCTTCCCGGAGGAGGAGCTCCAGCGGCTCCATGCCTCGGTCCGCGCTCGTACCCTGCTGGCCCACCACGCGCCCATGTTCGGCTTCACGCTCCGCGCCCTGGCGGTGCCGCTCGAGCAGGCCCAGGAGCTGTTCCTCCACCTGGCGCTGCGCGGAGTGGCCTCGGCCGCCGTTCGGCTGGGGCTGCTCGGCCCGCATGAGGCCCAGCGGCTCCAGCATGAGCTGGCGGGCGTGCAGAGCACCATCCTCGAGCGCTGTGCACCGCTCACCTTGAGCGAGCTGTCCCAGCCCGCGCCGCTCATCGACCTGCTCGGCGCCACCCACGATCGCCTCTACTCCCGCCTCTTCCAGTCCTGAGGAGCACCATGCACGACCACGACCACGACCATGACCACGACCACGGACATGGCCACGACCACGACCATGACCACGGACACACCCACGAGCACTGGTCGGGCCCCGGCCTGTTCCGGGAGCGCGAGCCCCGGCTGCCTCGCGACTACGGCCAGCGGTCGTTCACGGTGGGCATCGGTGGCCCGGTGGGGAGCGGGAAGACGGCGCTGGTGCTGGCGCTCTGCCGGGCGCTCCGAGACAAGTACTCGCTGGGCGTCGTGACCAACGACATCTTCACCAAGGAGGACGCCGAGTTCCTCCACCGCAACAAGGCGCTGCCCCCCGAGCGCATCCGGGCGGTGGAGACGGGAGGCTGCCCGCACGCGGCCATCCGCGAGGACATCAGCCACAACCTGGACGCGCTCGACGGGCTGATGCACGACGTGAAGCCGGAGCTGCTCATCGTCGAGAGCGGCGGTGACAACCTGGCCGCGCAGTACAGCCGGGAGCTGGTCGACTACACCATCTACGTCATCGACGTGGCGGGAGGCGACAAGGTGCCGCGCAAGGGCGGCCCGGGCATCACGCAGTCGGACCTGCTCGTCATCAACAAAAAGGACCTGGCGCCCCACGTGGGAGCAGACCTGGGCGTGATGGACCGCGACTCCCGCGCGATGCGCGGCGACGGGCCCTTCCTCTTCACTCAGGTGAACAAGGACGTCGGAGTGCCCGAGGTCGTCGAGCACATCCTCGCGGCGTGGCGTCAGGCGGTCGGCAAGGCGGCGTGAGCGGCAGCCGACTCAGCCGAAGATTCGCGACAGAGGCAGGGAGACGCCAGACAGCGCCCGGCACTCGAGCACGTCTCCACCGGAGCGCACTTCCCGGCTCCGGTAGCGTCCTTGCGCCTCATCGGGGTCCCGGTACACCTCGATGCACTCCCGCTCCACATCCACCAGCCAGTACTCCGGGATGGATGCACGGGCGTAGAGGCGAGCCTTCACCTCGCGGTCTCGCGCGAGGGAGGCGCTCGCCACCTCCACCACCAGGAGCGCATGGTGCGGATGCTCTCCTCGAGACCTGGCTGCCGCAGGTACCACTGCGAGATCCGGCTCGGGTTCGCTCTGCGCATCCAGGGTGAGGGGCAACTGGGGGCGCACCTCGAAGGACTCACTCAGGCTCAGCACCAACAACCGCGTCAACCGCGTGATGATGTTGGCGTGAGCCGCTCCCTGAGGCGACATCTCGACAATGACCCCCTCGAGCAGCTCGACATGGTCGTCCTCATCTAGGATGCCAGACTCCAGCATCCGATGGTAGGCGTCCACCGTGAAGCGGTGCGGCGTCCCAAGTGCCGCCAGCGGTGCTTCGACCTCGACCATGTGAGGCTCCTCGCGTCCCGGAGAAGATACTCACCTCCTCCGAGCAGCGTCCACCACGCTGCCGTCCCTCATGGCAGCGCGGTGCCCCGCACGACACTCAGATGGGGTCGTGCAGCGGAGGCAGGCGCGGGCGCCCGTCCATGTCCCGGGGCACCCCGTCCCAGCGGGCCTCCGGGCGGTACTGCTGGACCTGCCGCGCCATCCACCAGGCCGCGGCGGACAGGACGCCCAGATCGTCCAGCCAGCCCAGCACGGGAATGAAATCCGGCAGCGCATCCACCGGAGACAGGAAGTAGAGCACCGCCAGCAGCCCGGCGAGCTTCTTCCACAGCGGGACACGACCGTCACTCAGGTACCGGAAGAACCGGGACCCCATTCCACGAAGACCCGAAGCATTCATGCCCCCTCTTACGGATGGGGGCCCCAATCCATTGCACCCGGCCTCCACGCGCTCGGCTCCTCGGTGAGCGGCCGACAGTCCACCCCATGACCCCACCGTGGCCCCTGCCCCCTGGGTGGCTTGCAGTTCCCCTCCATAGATTTCACGCTCGGTGACGAACGACCACGCCTCACCGGTGTGGAGGGGGTTCAGGACCCGTGGCATCAGCCTCCAAGAAGCTCGCGCGCATGCCCGCCGTGAAGGGGGCACGGAAGCTCATGCTCCAGCACCTGGAAGAGGCCGAAGCCGCCGTCGAGCGCCTGCCTCGCCCCGATGACCCGGAGGCGCTGCATGATCTCCGCGTCGCCCTGCGCCACCTGCGCACGTACCTCGCCGCCTACCGCAAGCTCTTCGCGGACACCGTGTCCGACAAGAGCCTCGAGACCCTGCGCGAGCTCACCCAGCTCACCGGCCCCGCCCGCGACGCCGAGGTCCAGGCGCAGTGGCTCGCCGAGCACTCTCGGAGCCGCCGCGCCACGACAAGCCCCGCCACGCACCTGCGCACCCGCCTCACCCAGCACCACGAGGAGCTGCTGCTCGACATCCGCGAGCGCTTCGCCCGCGACTTCCCCCGGCTCGCCGCGCGCCTGCGCCGGCAACTGAAGCGCGCCAAGGCCAGCGGTCGGCGCACCTTCGGGAAGGACACCGCGAAGCGGGTGGTGCGCCAGGGCCACCGCCTCCGAGAACGCCTGGACCGCATCGAAGGCATGGCCGACGTCGAGGGCGCGCATGCCTCCCGCATCACCGCCAAGCGCGTGCGCTACCTGCTGGAGCCCTTCGGCAAGCTGGACGGCGTGCACGACACCATCCAGCGCCTCAAGGAACTCCAGGATGCCTTCGGCGAGCTGCACGATCTCCACGTGATGCTCGAGACGATGTCCGACGTGCCCGAGAGCGCTCACGCCTCCAGGAAGCGCCGCGCGGGCTCGGAGCTGGCCGCGCTCGCCTCGACCGCGCGCCGACGGATGACCCGGCTCTACGCTCAGTCCGAGCAGCGCTGGCGCGGAGCAGAAGGTGCCGAGCTCGACGAGGCCCTCGCCCAGGCCGCCTCCACCCTCCGGAAGGCAGGGCGTTGAGGCCCGCTCGGGCGCCTACATCGGCGCGGTGCCAGCCGACACCGCGTCCTCGTCGCCCACCGGCAGCCGCACGCGGAAGCACGTCCCTCGCCCCACGGTGCTCTCCACCGAGATCTCCCCGCCCAGCGCGGTGACGATGCCGTGGCAGATGGAGAGCCCCAGCCCGGTGCCAATCCCCACCGGCCGGGTCGAGAAGAACGGATCGAAGATGAGCTTCAGGAGATCCGGCGGGATGCCATGCCCGGTGTCCTGAATCTCGATCACCACCCACCGGCCCTCGCCGCGCAGGTGCACGTCCACCTGGTTCCGCTCCGGAGCGCCCGAGTCGATGGCCTGCGCCGCGTTGATCAGCAGGTTGAGGAACACCTGTCCCAGCCGGGACTCGTTGCCCCGCACGGGAGGCACATCCTCCAGGTGCCGGTTGATCCGGGCCCGGTGCCGCAGCTCCGGAGTGACCAGGCTGAGGGACGACTCGAGCGCCCGCTTCACGTCCGCGAGCCCCTCCTCCGTCTCCACCTGCGCGAACGTCTTCAGGTCGCCCACCACGTGGCGGATGCGGGTGGTGCCCTCTCGCGCCTCCGCGAGCGCCTCGGCGCACTCTCCCAGCAGCCGCTCCACGAACGTCACATCGAGCGGCCCATCCACGCCGCTCATGGCCCGCTTCACCGCCGTCAGGTTCTCCGAGATGAAGTTCAGGTTCGACGAGACGTAGCTCAGGGGGTTGTTCACCTCGTGCGCCACCCCCGCCGCCAGCGTGCCCAGCGCCGCCAGCCGGTCGGCCTGGATCAGCCGCTGCTCCATCGCCTTGTGCTGGGTGATGTCCCGCACCAGGAAGGCCACCGTGGTGCGGTGAGGCACCCGCATGGACTCCGCGCTGAACCAGCGGTGCCCGCCCGCCACCTCCAGGCTGTACTCGAAGCGCAGCGGCTGGCCCGTCTCCAGCGTCTGCCGGAGCCGCTCCATGAAGAACGCTCCCACCTGGGGACCGTGCACCTCCATGAGCGTGCGCCCCAGGGCCTGCTCCCGAGGCAGCGTCAGCAGCAGATCCGACTGCGTCCAGATGCCGACGTAGCGGCCCTCCGCGTCGAACTCGAAGACGACGCCGTCCGTGAGCCCCAGGACGATGCGGAGCCGCGCCTCGGCGACCTCCAACTGGACGACCAGCGCGTCATCCCCTGGCCCCTGCCCCGACCCCATCCCCTGGCGGCTGGACTGTCCCATGGGTGCCTCACCGACCTCCCGCACACGCATTGAACCTCACGTAACCGCGCCAGGGTATGCACGGCCACACGATGTCGCTCGAATGCGCTGCCCTCGGCGAGACCGCCGACGCATGGGTCCCGTCCTACCCGCTCGAGAGACAGGTAGCATCCTGCCCCACGGTGTCGCAGTCCTCGGCAGCCCGGCACCTGGGCTCACGCCCCTCCGCGCGAGGCAGAGGGGCGGAGGCGTGCAGGCTCAGCTCTCCTCGGGAGTGCCGTCACCCGGCTCGGAGCCTTCCGGGGCGTCGGTGCTCTCGGTGTCGGAAGGCGCGGCTTCGGACGAGGACTCGGCGTCCTCGGTGACCGGCGCATCGCTCGAGGCGGCGCTCGTGTCGGCATCCTCGGACTCGTTGGACTCCGGCAGCTTGGAGATGCCCGTCACCTTCTCCGTGCCGTTCTCCAGCGCGATCAGCCGCACGCCCTGCGTGTTGCGGCCGATGACGGAGATCTCCTTGGCCTTCATGCGGATGAGCATTCCGCCGTTGGTGACGAGCATCACCTCGTCCCCGTCCTTCACCTGCACCAGGCCCACCACCTTGCCGTTGCGCTCGGTGGTCTTGATGTCGATGATGCCCTTGCCGCCGCGGCCCTGGACCCGGTACTCGGACTCCTCGGTGCGCTTGCCGTAGCCGTTCTCCGTCACGGTGAGGATGGTGGTGCCCTTCTCCACCACGTCGGCGCCCACCACCTCGTCGCCATCCTCCAACGTAATGCCCTTCACGCCGTAGGCCTGGCGGCCCATGGAGCGGACATCCTCCTCCGTGAAGCGGATGCTCATGCCCTGCGCGGTGGACAGCAGCACGTCCTTGCTGCCGTCGGTGATCTTCACCGCCACCAGCTCGTCCCCCTCGTCGATGCCCAGCGCGATGAGGCCGCTGGCGCGCACGTTGGCGAACGAGCTCAGGTCCGTGCGCTTCACCACGCCGCGCTTGGTGACGAAGAAGACGTAGCGGTTCTCCGGGAAGTCCCGCGTCACCAGCACCTGGGCCAGCTTCTCGCCCTCGCCGAACTGCACCAGGTTGACGATGGCCTTGCCGCGCGAGGTGCGGCTGGCCTGCGGAATCTGGTGCACCTTGAGCGAGTACAGCTTGCCCTTGGTGGTGATGGGCATCAGGTACGCGTGCGTGCTCGCCACGAACAGGTCGGTGACGAAATCGTCTTCCTTCGTCGTCGCGCCCGTCTTGCCTCGGCCGCCGCGCTTCTGGGCCCGGTACTCGCTCAGCGGCGAGCGCTTCACGTAGCCGGTGTGGGACAGGGTGACGACCATGTCCTCCTCGGCGATGAGGTCCTCGCTGGTGATCTCGGACACCTCGCCGGTGATCTCCGTGCGGCGCTTGTCGCTGTAGCGCGCGCGGATGTCCTGCAGCTCCGTCTTGATGACGTGGAGCAGGCTGCGCTCGTTGGCGAGGATGTCCCGCAGCCGGGCGATGTCCCGGATGAGGGCGAGCAGCTCCTTGAAGAGCTCCTCGCGCTGCAGGCCGGTGAGGCGCTGCAGGCGCATCTCGAGGATGTTCTGCGCCTGGTCCTCGCTGAAGCCCGCGCCCTCGTACTTGTGCTCCAGGCCCGCGTAGCTGGGCTCCTCGGCGCGCGCGCGGCTGACCAGCAGCTCCATCTGCGCCCTGGCCTGCGCGTAGTCGATGCGCGGCAGGTTGCGGAAGTTCGCGTTCTCGTACAGCGCCGGGGACAGGATGTGCATCAGGCCCCAGCGCGCCTCGTCCGGATCCTTGGAGGCGCGGATGAGGCTCACCACCAGGTCGATGAGGTCCTGCGCGACCAGCAAGCCCTCGACGATGTGCAGGCGGGCCAGCGCCTTCTTCAGCTCGTAGCGGCTGCGGCGGGTGACGACGTCGCGGCGGTGGGCGATGAAGCGGTCCAGCAGCTCCTTGAGGGTGAGCGTGCGCGGCTGCCCGCCGTCGATGGCCAGCATCACCGCGCCGAACGTCGTCTCCAGCGGGGTGGTGGCGTACAGGTTGTTGAGCACCACCCCGGAGATGGCATCGCGCTTGAGCTCGATGACGATGCGCATGCCCTGCCGGTCGCTCTCGTCGCGGATGTCGCTGATGCCCTCCAGCTTCTTCTCGCGCACCAAGTCGGCGATCTTCTCGATGAGCCGCGCCTTGTTCACCTGGTAGGGGATCTCCGTGATGATGATGGCCTCACGGTCTCCCTTCTTGCTCTCCTCGATCTCCGTCTTGCCGCGCAGGGTGATCTGCCCGCGGCCGGTGGTGTAGGCGCGGAGGATGCCCTCGCGGCCGGTGATCATCCCGGCGGTGGGGAAGTCCGGACCGGGGATGAACTGCATCAGGTCCTGGACGGTGGCCTCCGGGTGGTCGATGAGGTGCAGCGTGCCGTCGATCACCTCGCCCATGTTGTGGGGCGGGATGTTCGTCGTCATGCCCACCGCGATGCCGCTGCTGCCGTTGACCAGCAGGTTGGGGAACTTCGAGGGCATCACGAGCGGCTCGGTGAGCGAGTCGTCGTAGTTGGGCCCGAACTCCACCGTCTCCTTGTCGATGTCCGCCAGCAGCTCCTCGGCCAGGCGGTCCATGCGCACTTCCGTGTAACGCATGGCCGCGGGCGAGTCGCCGTCGACGCTGCCGAAGTTGCCCTGCCCGTCCACCAGCAGGTAGCGCAGGCTCCACTCCTGGGCCAGGCGCACCATCGCGTCGTACACGGCGCTGTCGCCGTGCGGGTGGTACTTGCCGATCACGTCGCCCACCACGCGGGCGCTCTTCTTGTACGCGCGGTTGTGGGTGTTGCCCAGCTCGTGCATCGCGTAGAGGACGCGGCGGTGCACGGGCTTGAGGCCGTCACGCACGTCGGGCAGGGCGCGCCCGATGATGACGGACATGGAGTAGTCGAGATACGAGCGACGCATCTCGTCTTCGATGTTGACGGGGATCAGCTCGCCCGCGCTGCTCGGTCCGCTCGGCGGAGGTGCGGGGGGCGTTGCCGGCTTGTCAGTGGTGTCGTCGGCCATGGGTTTTGAGCGCTCTGGAAGGTAGGGGCGGGCCCGCCCGGAGGAGGCATCCGCCCTGCGTGGGAGCGTTCGTAACCCTCGGATCTTCCTGCGTCAACAGGGGAAACGGGGGGGTGTTGGCAGGCCTGCCCGGCAGGTGTGGGAGAGGCTAGGCAACACTCTTGGGACGCAGGGGGGCGGCAAGCCGCTCGGCCTCGGTTCCGACGGGTCCCTCCGGGTCTTTTTCCCTGGCTTTTTCGAAAGAAGCGAGGGCTCCCTCGCGGTCTCCCTTGAGCTTCAGGGCGACGCCGACGTTGAGGTGGGCGGCGGCGTTGTCGCGGTCCATGGAGAGGGCCTCGCGGAAGTGGGCGAGCGCCTGATCCACGTCACCGGACAGGAGCGCCTCCTTGCCGGCCTGGACACGCTTCTCGGAGTCGTTGATGAACTCCACCTGGAGCACGCTCTTGCCCACCACGTTGGCGACGAGCACGCGCAGGATGCCGCCCCAGTAGAAGCTGAGGCCCTCGGCGGCGACGACGGCGGCCAGCGGCAGGTCCGGCAGCAATTGCTTGCCGCGGAACTTGAAGCGCACCTTGGTGTAGCGGCCCTTGTTGGCCCAGTGGACCATCTCGCCCTGGAGCTTCTTGAGGCTCTCCTCCACGCGCTTGGGGTCGATCTCGAACGGCAGCGCGCGGCCCTTGTCCACGGGCTCGCCGGCGGGCAGCGCCTTCTGGGTGGGAGCGGCCTCGACGGGCTCGGGCTCCAGGATGGTGACCTCGGGGGCCTTGGGCGGCTCCGGGGGCCTGGCGGGCTTGGAGGGCTTGGACGCCTTGGGGGCAGCGGCGCGAGGAGCGGGCTTCTTCGCCGTGGGCTTCTTCTTCGCGGGGGCCTTGCTACGGGGTGCGGTCTTCGCCATGGGCCTACTCTAAGCCAGACGCCCCCCGCGCGCCGATCAAACGGGCAGGGCTCAGGCTCCCTCCCCTCCTGGATGGCCTCGTCCGTCAGCCTGCGCCCGCCTGCGTGCCTCCACCTTCTCGAGACGCTCGCGCAGCCGGGCCGCCTCGCGCCGCGTCTCCTCGATGGCCTTGCGCAGCGCCTGCTGCTCGCGGACATGCTGCGTGCGCTGCTGGTCGAGCTGCTCGCGTGTCTGGCGGAGCTCCTCCCGGACTTCCTTCAGCTTGTCGTTCAGGGCGCGCGTCTCGCTCATGGCCACAGCCCCTCCTCGACGGCCTGGAACAGCAGCTCGGCCAGCAGCTCCTGGCTCCGGTCCTGATCCACGAGCGGCAGGGTGAAGCGCGGCATCTGCAGGAACCGCTCGTCCTTCGCGACGTGGGGCGCTCGCCGCGCGAGCGCGTTCGCCAGGCGCTGGAGGTTCTCGAACACCGACGAGGCCAGCTCGTCCCCCAGTCCGTTGAAGTGCGTGGACTGCGTGAAGGCCAGCCGCGTCCCCTTGCCGAGCACCCAGACGAAGTTCTCCACCTGCTCCTGTCTCACCTCGACCACGCGGTGCACCCGGTGGTGGCCCATCCCCGCATGGTGATGGCTCTCCACCACGTGCTCGGTCTCCTCCTGGGTCGAGATCCGGCGTCCCCTCATCACCAGGCGCAGCTCCGGGTAACGCACCCGCAGCCTCTCGCCCAGGATGCCCTCCACGCTCAGGTGCTGCTCCTCGAGCCCGAACTGCCGCACCCTCACCCAGCCCGCCGCCGCTCGGGGCCCCACCGGGCAGCTCACCGCGAGGAAGCCCTCCGCCCGGAGCGCCGCGCGGAGCTCGGCCGCCCGCGCGATGGGCAACCGCGCCACCACCTTCGGCGACATGGGCGCCAGGCGGAACCGCACGTCCACCGGGGCGAGCTTCAACAGCCTCGACAGCACGGGCATGGCCGCCTCTTCGGAGGCTGGGTGCCGGGCGAGCGCGACGAGCGCGGTGGTGGCCTCCAACGAGCGCTCACCGCTCCCGGGCTCGGGCAGCGCGATGCCCGTGGCGGGTGGGGGAAGACTGCCCGCGGACTCGGCCTTCTGGAGACGGATGCGCAGCTCCGCCACCTCGCGCCGCGCGGCCTCCAGCTCCCGCGCCAGGGGCTCCCGCTCCCGGGCCTGGTGTGCTCGCAGCTTCTCCAGGTGCTCCTTCGTCCGGCGGAGTTCGACCTGGATCTCTTCCAACTTTTCGCGTAGCGCCCGGGTCTCGCTCATCCCGCCCGCAGCCTACCGCGCCGGGAGGCTCTCTCGCGCCACCCTGCCCTCAAGAGGCGCTACACTCGCCGCGCTCCCGCGGTCTCACCGAGCAGGCTCTCTCATGGCGGACCCGAAGGTCTCTGACATCTCGACAGCTGCCACGCCGACCCGAAACTCCGAACAGGCCACAGGTCTCGTTCCCGCCCTGACCATCGTCTCCCATCCCACGCCTCAGCGTGCCGGCGAGCGGCTGCTGCTCGGAGGGCTGAGCTCGGGCGGAACGGTGGCCATCTCCCGCCTCGGTCCCGACTTCCTGCGCCCTGGCGGCACCCTGGGCATGCCCCTGGCGGACATGTTCCTCAGCCGCAAGCCCGTGGTGTTCGAGCGCGCGGGCGAGGCGGGCGTGAGGATCCGGGTGGAGGAGGGAGGCAGCGCGGTCCGCGTGGGGGACGAGCCGCTCGTCGGCAGCCGGGACTTCGGGCCCGAGGCGCTCGCCCAGGGAGTTCCCCTCGTGCTGGCCGAGCGCATCGTGCTGCTGCTCCATCAGACGAGCTCGCCCGAGGCGGCCACCGGCGACGAGCTGGGCATGGTGGGCATGAGCGCGGGCACCCGCCGCGTGCGCGAGGACATTGCGCGCGTGGCGGACCTGAAGGTGCCCGTCCTCATCCGTGGCGAGACGGGCTCGGGCAAGGAGCTGGTCGCGCGCGCCATCCACGATCACAGCCCGCGCCGCGCCGGCCCCTTCATCAGCGTCAACCTGGGAGCGATCCCCAAGGAGCTGGCCGCCGCCGAGCTCTTCGGCGCGCGCAAGGGTGCCTTCACGGGCGCCACGCAGGATCGCGAGGGCTTCTTCCGCGCCGCCCACGGCGGCACGCTCTTCCTCGATGAGGTGGGCGAGGCTCCACCCGAGGTGCAGGTGCTGCTCCTGCGCGTGCTGGAGACGGGCGAGCTGTACCCGGTGGGCGGGCACACGCCCGTGGCCGTGGATGTGCGGCTGATCACCGCCACGGACGCCGACCTGGATGAGCGGATCCGCCAGGAGCGCTTCAAGGCCCCGCTGCTGCACCGGCTGGCGGGCTACACGATCGAGGTTCCGCCCCTGAGAGAGCGCCGGGAGGACATCGGCGTGCTCTTCCTCCACTTCGCCCGCCAGGAGCTGGAGGAGCTGGGAGAGCTCCACCGGCTGGAGGCCGCGGCCTCGCAGACAGAGCCGTGGCTGCCTCCCTCGCTGGCGGTGCGCCTGCTGCGCTTCGCCTGGCCCGGCAACGTCCGCCAGCTGCGCAACTTCACGCGGCAGATCATCATCGGCAGCCGGGGCCTGCCCGAGCTGCAGGCCAGTCCCCGGCTCGAGCAGGAGCTGGACGCCGCCACGCCACCCGTCTCCGGGCGCTCCGCCGCCGCACCGTCCGCCCCGCGACAGGAGCCGGCCGAGCCCCAGGAGCCGGCGCCTGCACGGCGCAAGCCCTCCGACGTGAGCGACGCGGAGCTGCTGGCCGCGCTGCGCGGCACCTCGTGGGACATCAAGGCCGCCGCCGAGCGACTGGGCATCACCCGCCCCTCGCTCTACATGCTGATCGATCGCAGCCCCAGCCTGCGGACGGTGGGGGACCTGAGCGCGGAGGAGATCACCCGCTGCTTCCACGAG
The DNA here is from genome assembly GCF_020103725.1 of Hyalangium gracile. NCBI lineage: Bacteria > Pseudomonadati > Myxococcota > Myxococcia > Myxococcales > Archangiaceae > Hyalangium > Hyalangium gracile. Next base: position 40,842 of record NZ_JAHXBG010000027.1, read on the forward strand.
TGCCAGGGAGATGTGGACGCGATGGTGCAGCGCCTCGAGGTCTCCAAGCGCGGGCTCCAGCGTCGCATCCGGGAGCTCGGCCTGAGCGAGTCGTGACGGAGCGCCCACGCGCCCTGGCCGTGCGCTGACACGTCAGTGACAGCCACTGCCCTGTCAGACACCCTGGCTGACGCGTCAGCCGCTCGCGAGTACCAGGGTATGGCGCGCGAGCCCTGGCACTTCGAGCCTGGACGGGCTGGTACGCTGCCTGCACTTACGTCCACGGCAACCTTCAGGAGTCGCTCGAAAGGAGCGGAGTCGATCCCATGCCCCTCACCGTCTACATCAAGACCGATAAAGTGACCTACAGCACCCCGGAGCCCCTCGTGAGACCCGGCGAGGCGGTGCACTTCGAAATGGACGGGCGGACGGACACCGTCAACGTGACGTTCGATTCGGGTAGTCCCTTCGGGACGGAGCCCAGCATCACGTTGAATGGCAGCGATCCGGCGCAGAACGCAACCGACAGGACGATCGCCACCGACGCGCGAGGGAACTATCCCTTCAGCATCATACCGGTATCGACGCCGGCGCCGGGGGGAGGAGGGATCGGAAGGATGGATCCCGACAAGCCCGGCACCGTTCATGGAGATCTGGACGTGGAGTCGGACGGGCCGCCCAAGTGGTAGGTCCTCCCTCGAGGCGGTTCCGCGAACTAGGGGCGGTCGAGCGTCACGTGCTGTGAGGCGAGCGGACTGCCCCACTCCACCATCAGGTTGGGGTTGTCGGTGAGCGCTCGCTCCAACTCGCCCCGGGCCTCGCTCCGCCAGTCCCGCCGCTGGGTCAGGGGAGCGGGGCTCTCCGCCAGCGCCATGAGCAGGCTGGAGCGAGCGGCCCGCGCATGCGCCCACCGGGGCCGAGCCGCCAGCGCCTGATGGATGAGCTCGAGCCCCCGCCGCAGCACCGGAGCGGGCTCTCCTCCCGTCGTCGCCAGCCACAGCGCCCAGTCCCGGTGGAGCAGGGCCGCGGAGAGCCGGTACTCCTGCCACTCGGGGTCCGCCTCCACCGCCTGCTGGAAGGCCTGGGCCGCCTGCTCGAAGTCCTCGCTCCGGGCCCGTCCCTGCCGCGCCAACCAGCGCGCCTGATCTCCGCGAAGCTCCCCCAGGTACCGCAGGGCGTAGCCCATGCCCGGGCGAAGCTCGAGCGCATGGCGCAGCGCCTCCGTGCCCTGAGCGAGCTCCGCGCGAGGCTCCCTTCCCTGGCGCAGCGCCCACAGGGCCTGAAGGTGGGAGAGCTTGCCCAGGTTGGCCCAGAACTGGGCGTTGCGTGGCAGCTTCTCCAGCGCCTGGCGATAGGCCGTCGCGGCCGCCAGGGTGCTGGCGCTCGGGTCCTCTCCCCGGCGGAGCTGGTACAGGGCCCGGAAGGCGTGGACCTCGGCGAGGTTGTTGGAGAGGAAGGCCTGCTGCGGAGCCAGGGACCGCGCCTTCTCGAGGGCCGCCTGGGCCTGGTCTAGCAGCGCAAAGGCGTCTCCCCCGTCCTCCCAGGCCAGCTCGGCCTTCCACATGAGCGCGCCGGCCAGCACGTCGTGGAACTGCGAGAGCTTGCCGTTGATGGCGAGCCCCTTGCCGAACAGCTCGATCGCCTGTTCCAGCTCCGGGCTGGGCCCTTCTCCCCGGTTGTACAGGCGGCGCGCCCTCAGCTCATGCACCTGCCCGCCGTAGTAGTAGGGAGCGTAGTGCCCCGGGTCGATGCTCCGGGCCCGCTCGAGCGCCACCCGGGCCTGCTCGAGGTCGGCATCGGCGTCGGGGGTGCTCGGGTTCGACGCACGCTTGAAGTACGCGGTGCCCAGGTTGAGCCAGGCGTCCATCCGGCTCGCGTCGAGCTCGATGGCGGCGAGGTAGGCGGCGATCGCCTGGGAGCGGTGCTCGAGTGAGTCCGCGCCGCGCTGCTCCTCGGCGTCCGCCCAGACCTTGAAGCTGTGTCCCCGCTCGGTGTGGAAGACGAAGTCGCGGTCCTGCGGTCGGACGCGCTCGAAGGCCGCGATGGCATCCCGGAGCTGCTCGCTCGGATCCTCGCCCCGCCCCTGGCGGTAGGCGGCCCAGCGGCGCAGGACATAGGCCCGCTCCATGAGGAGGCGGGGGTGCTCGGAGCCACCCAACTCGGGCGCTCGGAGGGTGGCGAGCGCCTTCTCCAGCAGCGGGAGCACCTCTCCGCCCTGCTGGGCCACCTGCTCCGCCATCCGCCGGTGGAGCTGCGACTCCAGCACCCGGGCCTTGACGTGGTCCGGCGCGACGGTGAGCGCGCGCCCCACCGCCTCCAGCCCCTTCTCGTAGTAGGGCCGGACCTCCCCCTGGCCATAGAGCTCCAGGGTCATCGCGGTGAGCTCCAGCCGCGCCAGTCCGCTGTAGGCAGCGGGCTCGCTCTCGCCGATGTCGGCGGCGGTGGCCAGGGAATGCCGGGTCGCCTCGAGATCCGCCAGGGCCCCGGCGCGATCGCCCTGGTTCAGGCGCACGGTGGCCCTGTCGAGCAGGATGTCGCCGCGCAGCAGGGGGGCTTCGTAGAACCAGGGGTTCGCGATGCCGGGGGCCTCCAGGTGCTTCAGCGCTTCCTCGTGGCGTCCCTCGTAGAAGGCCAGGAGCGCGGCCACGTACTCGGGAGGAGCCACCTCGGCCCCCTGGCTCTGACGCAGATAGCCGAGCGCCGGATCCCGGAAGCCACGCTCGAGCTCGCGGCGGCGGGCCTCGCGCTGCTCGGCGTTGCGGATGCGGCCCGCCTCCAGGAGCTGATCCCGGTAGAGCTGTCCGAGCGTCAGCGCCAGCGCGTAGGCCACCCGAGGCTCGCGATAGCCGCGCTGCCAGGCGGACTCGAGCCGCGCGCGAGCGCCTTCGGTGTCTCCCAGCGCGAGCAGGGCCCGGCCCAGCGCATAGGAGCCGGGGCCCTCGGCCCGCTCTCCGCCCTCGCGCACCTCGGCCTCCAGCTCGCGCATGCTGGCCTGGAGCGCCTGGCGATCGGCGCGCGTGTCATGCAGCGGAGCCATGGAGGAGTAGCGCACCATGGCCTCGATGCGCTCCACCCGCTCGGTGAGGCCGCGGGAGATGCGCTCGCTGAGCACCGCCTCGCGTCGGGCGAGGATGACCTGGCCGGCGGCCACGCCCATCACCATGAACGTCGCGGAGCCCAGGGCCACCGCGAGCCGGTGCTTGCGAGCCTTCTTGCGCAGCCGGTACCAGGCGCCCGCCGCGCGCGCGAGCACTGGCTCTCCCGAGAGGAACCGCTCCAGGTCCTCGGCCAGGGCTCGCGCCGAGTCGTAGCGTGCGGAGCGCTCCTTCTCGAGGCACTTGAGGACGATGGCCTCCAGATCCAGCGGCAGGTCGGGCACCAGGGCCCGAGGCGGGCGCGGCTCCTCGGACTGGATGCGGTTGACCACCTCCAGGGCGTTGATGCCGGCGAAGGGCGGCTGGCCGGTGAGCACCTGATAGAGCGTGGCGCCCAGGCTGTAGACGTCCACGCGCCGATCCAGCTGAGCCACCTCGCCCCGGGCCTGCTCCGGAGCCATGTAGTGGGGCGTGCCCAGCACCGCGCCCGTGGCCGTGTGCTCGCCGTGCCAGTCGCGCGCCAGGCCAAAGTCCATCACGTACGGCTTGAGGCCGCCGTCCTCGGTGCGCTCCACCAGCACGTTGGAGGGCTTGAGATCGCGGTGGATGAGGCCCGCGCGATGGGCCGCGTGCACGCCCTCGGCGACGTCGCGCATCACCCGGATCTTCTGCTCCAGGGGAAGCTCGGGAGCGACGTGGCTGAGCGAACGTCCCTCCACGTACTGCATGGCGATGTAGGCGCGGCCTCGGACCTCGCCGACCTCGTACATCTCGCAGACGCGCTCGTGGTGGACACGGGCCTGGGCGCGGGCCTCGGAGAGAAAGCGCTGCGCGAGCTCGGGGCTCCCATCCCTCACGAACTTGAGCGCCACGTTGCGGCGCAGGCGCGGATCATACGCGAGGAACACCTGCCCCATGCCGCCCTGGCCCAGGAAGCGCACCGGCTGGTAGCGCTCCCAGTTCGGCAGCGGGAAGACGGGCTCCGTGGGAGAGGCAGCCGGGGTGGCGGCTCCCGGCTGTCGGGTGGGAGGCTCCTCGGGCTGCGCCCCGGCTCCCTGCGGGGACTCACGCTGGAGGTCTCCCCGCAGGGAGGAGAGAGTCTCGGGGGAGAGCTGGCCCCGCTCCAGCAGGAGCTCCAGGGGGCTGCGTCCCAGGCGGAGCACCTCCGCGCGCAGGGGCTCGAGCTGGTCCCGGGACAGAACGCCCTCCACCAGCGCCAGGTGGAGCTCGTCCTCGTACTCGGGACGCATCGAACTCGACGGATTCACGCCACGAGCATACGGATTTCCCTGGGGTGTACGGAACCACCGGAAGGGTTTCGCGGCGTGTCAGCGCTGACACTGCCGTGACAGTGCGAAGAAATGACACGTCAGCCGCCGTGTCACCCGGGTGGGCTCGCTGGGCCTGGGAGGGAGACTTCGAGCAGGCGAGCAGGCACGTGGTATGCACAGCCATCGCGTGCACCCTGACACGGCTCGGCCACGCAGGCTGATCCGACTCCCAACCCGGAGACGAACCCATGAACACCCCGACCCTGTTTCGCATCCGCTGGCTGACTGGCCTGGCGGCCCTGCTGTCGCTGACCGCCTGCGGCGAGGACACCGAGGAGACGCCCCCGCCCCAGGAGCTGGTCTGCGACGCGGAGACCTACTCCGCGGGCGTCCGCGACGCCGCCGAGCCGGACTCGGAGGACGTCTACACGGGCCTGTGGGCGATCAGCCCGTCCAACCCGAAGCTGACCTGGAACGCGGACAAGACGGCGGTGAAGATGGCGGTGTACACCACCTTCACCGGCTACCAGGCGGGAGACAACGTCCTGTCGCGCGAGGTGTGGGTGACCGCGGCGCCCCAGGTGCAGGAGCTGTGCAAGACGCTCCCCGCGGAGCAGATCGTCCCGCGCATCAATCAGTTCCTCGGCCTGCCCCCGGCCACCGCGGCGGACAACGCGCGCTTCTTCGTGGAGATGTGGGTGAAGCCCGGGGACATGTTCCGGCCGTGTCCGGACGCGGAGATCGACGACACCTCGTGCAGCCTGACGTTCCCGGCCACGGCCACCAACGAGCACAAGGCCTGGATGAACGGCAACTACGCGTACAGCTACGGCTTCTGGCAGAAGACGCTCTACCCGTGGACGGGGCTGGGCTACACCTACGACTGGTGCAACGCCGAGACGCACGTGGGCGGCAGCGAGTTCGTCATCCGCGCCGGCTCCACCGTCACCGTGACGGGCCAGTTCGACCGGGCCACCTACTGCGCTCCGTAGGGCCGTGCATCCGGAGGGAGGCGCTCAGCCAGGTACCATGATGCACCTGGCCAGCAGCGCTCCCTCTTCGGTCCACAGCTCCGCTCAGCCGAGCTGCTTCAGCAGCTGCTCGGCCTGCTGGCGGATGGAGGCCTCCAGCGTCGGCCCGCGCCCCACCAGCTCGGCCGCCAGCTCCTTCGCCTTCGCCTTGTCGCCCAGCTTCACGCACGCCAGCGCCAGGTTGAGCCGCGGCTCGGGACGCTCCGGATCCCTCCGGTGGGCCTCCTCCAGCGCCGCGCGCGCCTGCTTCGCCGCATCCGGCAGCTCCGGCGTGCGCATCAGCAGGTTGCCCAGGTTGTTCGCCGGCGCCCAGTCGTTCGGATCCAGCTCCATGGCCGCGCGCCACGCCGCCGCCGCGCCCTCCGGATCCGGCGGGTTCATCCCCTCGTAGATCATCGCCTCCACCGAGCGGCTCTGCACCGTGGCCTGGCCCCGCTCGGCCAGCGCCTGGCACAGCGACAGCGCATCTCCGAACCGCCCCTGCGCCATCCGGAACCGGGCCAGGTTGCCGATCGCGCTCGGGTGGTTCGGCTGCAGCTTCGCCAGCTTCTCCGCCACGTCCGCCGCGCCCGCGATGTCCCCCTTGCCCGCCAGCACGTTGCTCAGCGTCTGCAGCAGGTACTCATCCTCCGGGAACGCCTTCAGCCCCTGGCGCAGGATGTCCTCCGCCGCGTCCAGCTCCCCGCCCGCCTGCAGCGCGATCGCGAACACCACGTACGAAGGGATGTGCGCCGGGTTCAGCTTGAGCGACGTCTGCAGGTGCTCGAAGGCCTCCGCCAGCTGCCCCAGCGCGAACAGCACCCGCGCCAGCTGGAAGTGGTACACGCCCATCCCCGGCTCGAGCTCCACCGCCTTCTGCAGCGCCTTGCGCGCCAGCTCGTTCTCCTCCGCCTCCGCCAGCAGGAAGCCCACGCCGTACAGCGCCTCCGCCCGCGGCGGATCCTCCGCCAGCTTCAGGTAGATGGCGCCCGCGGCCTTCGGATCTCCCTTCCGCATGAGGAGCGCGGCCCGCACCAGCATCGCGTCCGCCTCGTCATCCCTGGTGCCTCCCGCGGCCTGGTGCAGCAGCGCTTCCGCCCGCTGCTCCTCGCCCTCGAGCGCCGCCAGCTTCGCCAGCGCGAGCAGGGCTCGGCGGTCCTTCGGGTCGCGCTTGAGTGCCGCCTCGGCCTCCGCTCGCCCCATCTCCAGATCGCCTGACTTCAGGAGGGTCTCAAAAGAACGTGGAGTGCTCATGGGTCCCAGATAACAGAAAAGGGGCAGATGACGCGAGCCGCGCCCCTGCCCCTCGATGCTGCGTGGAAGATGCGTTGGACTTCACCCCGCTCCGGCGGCGACGCTCACCTGGCGCGCGCCGCCGGTCGGGACTCGGCTCACCAGCCGCTGAAGATCTTCTTGACGGCGTTGCCCACCGCCTTGCCCACCGACTTCACGCCGTCGGCGATCGCCTGGCCCGCCTCCTTCACCGCGTTGCCCACGTTGGAGGCCGCGCCCTTGAAGAAGTCGCCCACCTTCTTGCCGACGTTCTTCACCAGCTCGAGCGGCTTCTTGACGATGTTCTTGACCGCCTCGCCGATCTTCTTGAAGTTGATGTCGACGCCGAAGCCCAGCTTGAAGCCCAGGCCGAGCGCCGCGCCGATCTCGAAGCGCGCCTTGAAGCGGCCGTTCTCCAGGCCGATGTGCGCCTTGGCCGAGACACCCACGCCGGCCCAGGCCTCCGCGCTGCCGTGCAGGCCGCCGTACTCGCCCAGGCTCACGTTGCCCGAGACACCCGCGCGGGCGCCCAGGAACGCATCGCCACCGGCCTCCAGCGCGTACTTGCCGTTGATCGGGTCGATCGTCAGGTCACCGTGCGCGTTGGCCTTGGCGCCGACGTAGACGTTGCCCTGGCCCTCGGCGGACACCGGGCCGAGCTTGGCGCGGAAGTCCGCCGCCGCGTCGATCAGCGTGGCCTGCGCGTGCACCTCGCCGTGCAGCTTGGCCGCGCCGTTCTCGAACGTCGCCGAGCCGTAGCCGTTCACGCCGGCCTCGAGCACGCTGGCCTTGTAGTTACCGGAGACGATGCCGTTCGGGTCGCCGAAGCTGCCCTCCTTCTTCGCCACCGCCACGCTCTTCTCGAAGCTGCCCTCCTTGGTCAGCTTCGGGAGCTTGCCCAGCAGGCCCGCCAGCGCCCCGCCAAAGCCCGTGGTCCCCAGCTTCGGGGTGTTCATCGGACGGTCGGTCGTATAGGTCTTGTTCCAGTTGCGGTTGATCTCCCCGCTGCGCTCGAAGCTGCTCTGCAGGTGATCCGGCAGCCGCGACGACTTCGGCTGCGCAACGGTGTTCTTCTCGGGAGTCGCCGCAGGCTTGTTCTCCTGCGTGACGGAACGATTGACCAGGCCAGAGCCAGACGAATTCGTGGAGCGGACGGACATGACGGCAACCTCGTTGGAATGAGTCGTTGCTGGATTATCGCAGGCTTGTGAAACGGGTTGCGTCGGATCCGGGACATTGGAGCCGCTACGGTTCTCACCTGAAGAGAAAACCTACAGCCTGGCCGCGAACCAGCGAGCGACGAGATGCATGCCGAAGGCTACCACCAGCAGGATCAGCCCCACCAGGGCACGTGAGAAGTCCAGAGGATGGAGCCCTGGCTCGAGCACGGATTCGGTGGGATCCCCTGGGTTGTAGTAGACCCGGACCTGCTGACCAGGCAGGTAGCGCGCGAGTGTGGACTGCACCCCCGCCTCGTTGCTGGTCTCCGTCGGGCCCAGGCGTACAACCGTCGAGCCGATATGGACCCGGCCCACGGAATATTCGTAGTGGATGCGGGCCTCGTAGTGGATGCGCGAGCCGCCTCCGGCCTCCTCGGGCATCTGCCGGCTGTGCTGGAGCTCCTCGGCGGAGACGACGGTGCCGGGCGCGGTGGGCCAGCGGCGGGTCCGCGCTGACCTCCAGGCATCACGAAGGCCCGCGACGAGCAGCGCGAGGCCGACGGCGCCGAACACCGCGCAAATGACGTGGATCAGGATCCAGAGAATCCGCACGGGCCCACCCTAGCAGAGGGGCGACCCGCCAGGCGCCTCGGAAGCTCAGGACCCGGCAGGTGGGGGACTCCCGGGTGGGCGGCGCGGCAGCTCCACCGTGAAGACGGAGCCCTTGCCCGGCTCGCTCCGCACGTGGATGCGGCCGCCCATGGCGTCGAGGATCTGCCGGACGATCCACAGCCCCAGGCCGAAGCCGCTGTAGTGCCGCTCGCTGGCCAGCCGCTCGAAGCGCTGGAAGAGCCGGGCCTGGTCCTCGGCCGAGATGCCGATGCCCTGGTCCCGCACCACCACCCGGGCCCACTGCGCGTCCGCGGTGAGCTCGAGCTCGATGGGCAGCCCGTGCCCGTACTTGATGGCGTTCGACAGCAGGTTCTGGAGGATCTGCTCGACGCGCAGCCTGTCCCAGTGCCCCACCACCGCCGACTCCGGAGCGCTCAGCCGCAGCTCGCACTCGGCGCGGGTGAGGTCATCCGCGAACCGGGGCACGAGCTCGCGCGCCAGCGTGGTGAGCTCCACCTCCTCGGGCTCCAGCCGGAGCTTGCCCGAGGTGATGCGGGAGACGTCCAGCAGCTCGTGGATCAGCTTGGCCAGCCGGGAGATCTGCCGCTGCACGGCGTGGAGCTTCACGCCCACCGTCTCCTGGGCCAGCCCGTCGGCTCCGGTGGCCGCCTTCTGGAAGGCCCGGTGCAGCGCCTGGACGTTCAGGCTGAGCGAGGTGAGGGGCGTGTTCAGCTCGTGGGAGGCGATGGAGAGGAACGAGTCCCGCGCCCGGACGGCGTCCTGGGCCTCCTTATAGAGCAGGCCATTGTCCAGGGAGGTCGCCGCGCGCCGGGCCAGGTCCTCCGCCAGCCGGACATCCGCCTCGGTGTAGCGCCGCCCCGAGTCCGCGTAGCAGAGCGTGAGGGCCGCCAGCGTCCGGCCCCGGCTCCTCAGGGGGACGCTGATGAGGGACTTGATGCCCAGCTCGCGGGTGGCGCGGCGCATCTCGGGGTCCGGGATCGTCCGCTCGAGCAGCTCGTCCGAGAGGTCGAGGACGTACTCCGTGGTGCCCATGCGCAGCACCTTGCCGATGCCGCCGGCATCATCCAGCAGGATGGGGTACCTGGCGTGGAACGCCTCTCCCTGCGCGAGCCGCTCGGGCTGCAGATGCACCGCGGAGACGCGACGGACCTTGCCGTCCGAAGTGGCCTCGTCCACCGCGCACCAGTCCCCGAGCGTCGGCACGGCCAGGCGCGTCAGGCTGCGGAGGATCTCCTCGCGATCCAGCGACGAGGCCAGCACCTCGCTGGCCAGGGCCAGGAAGGTGGCGCGCTGCTCCGCCAGCCGCGTCTGCTCGTAGAGCCGCTCCGTGAACTCGTAGGACTCGGCGCGCTCGGCGTCCGCGCGCTTCTGCTCCGTGATGTCCTTCTGCACGCAGAGCCAGTGCGGCTTGCCGCCGATGTGGAGCGCGGAGATCCGCGCCGCCGTCGTGAAGGCCGTCCCGTCCTTCCGGCGGTTCTCGATCTCCCCCTCCCAGCTCCCCTCGCGCCTCAGGCGGTCGATGACCTCCTCGACGAAGCGGCGGCTCTCCTCGGGCGGAGCGGCGTTCTGGACGCTGACGTGCTGGCCGAGGAGCTCGCCAGAGCCGTACCCGAAGATCTGATCCTCGGCGGGGTTCGTGTAGACGATGACGCCGCTCTCGTTCGTGAGGGAGACGCCCTCCGTCATGTTCTCGAGGATGCGCGCGTGCAGCAGGAACGCGTCGGCGCGCAGGTGCTCCTCGGTGGTCTCCCGAGAGAAGACGTAGAGCCGATCGCCGCTGCGGTAGATCCGCTGGCGGTACCAGCGGCCCCAGGGCTCGTAGAGGTGCTCGTACTCCAGCCCCGCTCCCGTCTCCCGGACCTGGATGAACGCCCGGTGGAACGCGCCGCCCTCGACGCCCGGGTAGACGTCCCAGACGCACCGGCCGAGCACCTCCTCGCGCGACTTACCGAACATGCGCTCGGTGGCGGCGTTGAGGTAGAGGTACGTCCCATCGCACCGGAAGACGGAGACGCTCTCCTCCATTTGATCGAAGAGGACGGTGTCGATGCCCTCCTGTCGCGCCTGGGCACCCCCGGCCGATCGGGAGGCCTGGCGCCCGGAGAGCTCATCCGAGGGGTGCGTACCAAGAGGGGCCATGGAACATCAACATCGTGCTCCAGGCCGTGGGACAGCTGCCGAGCCCACCCCCTCCTTCCCTGCCACGACTGTCGGGCAGCGCACAGGCGCCTGGTACCGGGTGTGAGGGATCCACCGGTTCTGTCCCCGGGCCGAGCGCGAGGGCCTACTCCGGCCGGCCCCACTCGATGGGCGCCTGGCCGCGCAGCATCAGCGCGTCGTTGATCCGGCTGAACGGGCGGCTGCCGAAGAAGCCCCCCATGGCCGACAGCGGCGAGGGGTGCGCCGACTCGATGATCTCGTGCCGCTGCGCGTCGATGAGCTTCCGCTTCTTGCGCGCGTAGTTGCCCCAGAGCAGGAAGACCACCGGCTCGGGCCTGGCGCCCACCGCGCGGATGACCGCGTCCGTGAACTCCTCCCAGCCCTGGCCGGCGTGGCTGTTGGGCTCAGCCTGTCGCACCGTCAGCACCGCGTTGAGCAGCAGCACGCCCTGCTCCGCCCAGGGCACCAGCGAGCCCCCCGCGGGCGGCTTCAGCCCCAGGTCGTTCCACAGCTCCTTGAAGATGTTCGCCAGCGAGGGCGGCGGCGTCACTCCCGGCTGGACGGAGAATGCCAGGCCGTGCGCCTGCCCGGGGCCGTGGTACGGGTCCTGCCCCAGCAGCAGCACCCGCACCCGCGCGTACGGCGTCAGCCGGAACGCCGAGAAGAGATCGGCCTCCGCGGGATAGACGGTGTACCGCCGCCTCTCCTCCGCCACGAAGCGCTCGAGCTTGCGGAACGTGGGGGATTCCAGCGCCTCCTTCAGCACCTCGCTCCAGTCTCCCGGCAGATACTCCCTCATGTACCCTCCCTCATACGTCTCATACCATCATGCCGACGTGGTGGGTTGGGCGAAAAACCGGCGGGCCCCGTTCGCTTCCGATCGTTGACCTGCTCGTGGCTGGACGGGCTTGCCGGGAGACAGCAGAGTCACGGACCTTCGTTGCCCTCGCTCCCCGCGAGCGAGGGGTGAGGGGAGATACCTTGAATTCCGCCGAGGCGCACGACTCCACGGAGCCCACCGCCCGGGTGCCCGCCGAGCCCCTGCCTCGCCTCTTCTGGCGCTTCCTGCGCTTCGGCCTGCTGGCCTGGGGCGGCCCCATCGCGCAGATCGCCATGATCCGCCAGGAGCTCGTCGAGGAGGAGAAGTGGGTCACCCCCTCCCGCTTCAACCGCGCGCTCGCCCTCTACCAGATCCTCCCCGGCCCCGAGGCCCATGAGCTGTGCGTCTACTTCGGCATGCTCTCCCGCGGCCGCGTGGGCGGGCTGCTGGCCGGCCTGGGCTTCATGCTCCCCGGGCTCCTCCTCATGCTCCTGTGCTCCTGGCTCTACGTGCACCTGGGGCTCGAGTCGCCCTGGGTCAAGGCCGCCTTCACCACCGTGCAGGCCGCCGTCGCCGCCCTCATCGTCCGCGCTGTCCACCGCATCGGCACCCACGCCTTCACCCGGCGCGCCTTCATCGCCATCGCCCTGCTCGCCGCCGTCGCCCAGCTCCTCGGCGTCCACTTCACCCTCACCCTGGCCTGGGCCGGCCTCACCGCCGTGCTCCTCCAGGCCGGCTCCCGCGCCGCGGCGCTCGCCCTCTCCATCGCCTGCGCCCTCGGCGTGGGCCTCTTCCTCTTCATCCACACCCCCGTCAACCCCGCCCCGCTCAACGCCACGCCGGCCACCGGGGCAGCGCCGGACACCCTCTCGCTGCTCGGCTCCGGCCTGCGCACCGGGCTGCTCACCTTCGGCGGTGCCTACACCGCCATCCCCTTCCTCCAGAATGACGCGGTGGCCCGTGGCGGGTGGATGACCGATGCCCAGTTCCTCGACGGGCTCGCGCTCGGCGGAGTGCTCCCCGCCCCGCTCATCATCTTCGGCACCTTCGTCGGCTACCTCGGGGGCGGCCTGCCCGGCGCGCTCGCCATGACTGCCGGCATCTTCGCCCCGGCCTTCGCCATGACGCTGCTGGCGCATGATCCGCTCGAACGCCTGCTCGACCACCCTCGCGCCCGGGGCTTCCTCGAGGGCGTCACCGCAGGCGTGGTGGGCCTCATCGGCGGCACCGCGCTCCCCCTGCTGCGTGCCGCGGTGCATGATGTGCCCACCGGCCTGGTCTTCGCCGCCGCCCTCGTCGTCCTCTTCCGCTCCAAGGCCCGGCTCACCCCCATGGTCGTCGTCGCCTCGTCCGCGCTCGTGGGGCTGGCGGTCCACGCCCTCGGGTGGATGTAGGTCGGCCCCACCCCGACCAGGGAAGCGTCCGCGGGTTCTTGGGTTTGAGGCGCCGCTCGCGCTACCCTCGGGGGTGCCATGTCGATGTACACCGAGTCACTCCGCGCCTTCCTGAAACCGGTCCTCCCGTATCTGGATGACCCGTCGGTGTCGGAGATCATGATCAACGGCCCCGCGGACATCTGGATCGAGCGCAAGGGCCGCCTCTCCAAGACTGACGCCGTCTTCTCCGAGGAAGGCCTGATGGGCGCCGCGCGCAACATGGCGCAGTTCGTCGGCCGCATCCTCAGCGACGAGCGCCCGCGGCTCGATGCGCGTCTGCCCGACGGCAGCCGTATCCACGTCGTCATCCCGCCCATCGCCCGCCGGGGCACCACCATCTCCATCCGCAAGTTCTTCAAGGACAAGCTGACGATGGAGGCCCTCATCAAATACAACTCGATGACGACGCAGATGGCGCGCATCATCGACGCGGCCATCCACACCAAGCTCAACATGCTGGTGTCCGGCGGCACGGGCTCGGGCAAGACGACGCTGCTCAACATCGTCTCCTCGCTCATCCCCGACGACGAGCGCATCCTCACCATCGAGGACTCGGCGGAGCTCCAGCTCAACCAGTCCCACCTGGTGGCCTTCGAGAGCCGCCCGCCGGACAAGTTCGGCAAGGGCGGCGTGGACATGGGCGACCTGCTCCACTCGGCCCTGCGTCTGCGCCCCGACCGCATCGTGGTGGGCGAGGTGCGCGGCGGCGAGGCCTTCTACCTGGTGCAGGCGATGAACACCGGCCACGGCGGCTCGCTGGCCACCTGCCACGCCAACACCCCCACGGACACGCTGCGCCGCATCGAGTCGCTGTGCCTCATGTCCGCCGTGGAGCTGCCCATGGTCGCCGTGCGCGCCCAGGTCGCCAGCGCCATCAACTTCATCGTCTGCTGCGAGCGCCTCCATGACGGCAGCCGCAAGACGATTGCCCTGTCCGAGGTGCTCCCGCTCAACGAGAAGGGCGACTACCGCACCCAGGACATCTTCGTCTTCACCCCGGTGACGAAGGACGAGGACGGCCACGTGCTGGGCTACCACGCCCCCACCGGCATCATCCCCACCTTCGTGGGCAAGGCGCGCGCCTACGGCTTCACGGACCTGGACGAGTCCTTCTTCGATCCGGCCACCTACGGGGTGCCGCCGCCGCCCACCTTCCAGGTCGGCTCCTCCTATGAGGTGCGCTGGGCCCCCTCGCTCAAGCACCGCGAGCAGGGCCGGCCGGACCCCTCCGAGTACAAGAAGCAGTGGCTGGACTTCGAGAAGAAGCTCCAGAACGACGCGCGCCACGGCAAGGACGGCCAGCCGGGAACCTCGCCGCCCGTGCAGGTGCAGGTGCCCGCCAACCTCCCTACCGGGAAGCCGCCGCCTCCTCCGGGAGCGAAGCCCGCCTCGGCGCCCGCGCAGCTGCGGCCCGCCAGCCGCCCCTCGCCCGACGCCCTCTCGGACGAGGACAAGACGCCGCCGCCCACCCGCAACCCCTTCGCTCGCGGTGAAGACGAGGACGACCTCAGCGCTCCGCCCGAGGAGCTGCCCACCCACGCGGGCATGCCTCCCAAGGACGAGCCCAAGGTGGAGATCGCCGAGGACCTGCTCGCGGAGGCCACCAATCCCCGCGCAGCAGCAGCCACGCCTCCGCGTCGCCCCACCGCTCCCGCCGCGGCGCCCGCCCGCCCGACCACCGGCGCCTCCAATGCGCTGCGCCCGGGCGCCGTGCCGCCTCGCCGGCCCGCTCCCGCGCCCACCTCCGCCGCTCGGCCGGCCGTGGACGACGAGGAGGTGGACAGTGGGGCCCCCAGCAAGGGAGAGAAGACCCAGATCCGCTCTCCTCCCCCCGAGCGACCGCGCCGGTGAGCAGGGCCCCGAGGCACCGAAGCTCGCTGCCGCCCGGGGCTCCTCCCCGGTGCGCCCTCGGGAGTAGTAGGGCGCTCTCCCACCACCCCTCGGTCGGAGGGGAGTGCTCGGCGACCTCAACTCGGAGTGACACGGCGGAGCAGCCGAGGTCCGGCGTGTGCCTTGGGGTGAGCCACAGTCTTGCTTGAGTGGCGGCATGAGGAGAAAGTCGCCCCCGTGCTGACACCCCTGCTCCTGACCTTGGTAGTGCTCCAACAGGCTCCCGCCTCGCCGCCGGCGCCCATTCCCGTGCTGATCGCTCCGCCGGACACGGCAGGCGTGCCCGGGCACGTCGTGGAGTTCGCACAGGAGCACGTCGCCGATCAGGCCCGCGCCAAGGGGCTCACCGTCATCCGGATGAAGGACTTCATCCGCAAGGTTCCCGCGGCCCGGCGCCGGACGCTGCTGCGCTGCAAGCGCACCGATCTCAAGTGCCTCACCGCGCTCGGCCAGGCCGCCAGGAGCGAGGTGGTGCTGGTGGCCGAGCTGCTGCAGCGCATGGACGGCTATCGCGTGGGCACCAAGGTCTACAAGACGCAGGACGGCGGGCTGGTGGCCGAGCACCTCATCCCCGGGGTCCGGGAGGACGGAATGCTCGATGCGCTCACCCAGTCGCTGGATGTGGTGGTGCCCGCGGTGATGCGCGAGCTGCGTCCGGGCTCCCTTCCACCTCTCGAGACGAAGCCGCCCGAGGTGAAGCCGCCCGAGGTGAAGCCGCCCGAGACACCCACCGAGACGAAGCCTCCCGAGACGCCCACCGAGACGAAGCCCACCGAGGTGAAGCCTCCTCCCCTCGTGGAGAAACCGCCCGAGGCGCGGAAGGAGCCGGAGCCCTCGGGCCGTCGCTGGGCGTGGGCGCCCGCCGCTGGTGGCGTCGTGTTCGCTGGCGCGGGGACGTACTTCTATCTCCAGGCCAAGGACGACTACGACACGCTGACGACCCAGGGTGGTAACGGTCAGCTGCTCGACGGCTCCAAGCTCGCCAGTGATGGGAAGAGGAACCAGCTGCTGAGCCGCGTGTCCTTTGGCCTCGCGGCGGCTGGCATCGTGACGAGCGCGGTGCTCTATCTGCTCCCCGCCGAGAAGGCTCCGGTCAGCCCTACCGTCTCGGTGGGCCCTGGCGGTGGAATGGTGGGCGTGGTCGGGACGTTGCCGTGAGGAACTCTATGTTGAAGACCTGGAAACCCCGCATCACCCTGGCAGCGCTCGCAGGCTTCTCCGTCGCGATGGGCTGCTTCGACTTCGACAAGGCGAAGCAGGACTGCATCGACGGGGATCGCTGCAAGAACGATGTGGAGTGCACCAAGACGGACGAGAATGACGTCCCGGACGATGAGTTCCTGGACACCAACTGCGACGGTGTCGACGGCATGGCCGACGCGGGCATCTTCGTGGACCCGCTCAGCGGCACGGAGGGCGCCGCGGGCACCGCGTCCGCTCCCATCAAGACGCTGACCGAGGCGCTCGCGCGCGTGCGCACGGGCGCGGCTCCCCGCCTGGTGTACCTGGCGCGCGGCACCTACAACGAGCCGGGGCTCGTGCTCGACACCCAGGTGTCCCTGTACGGCGCGTACGGTGGCCTCGACAACTGGCGGCGCAAGGGCGACTACATCACCCACCTGGATGGCGGCACGATCGGTCTGGTCATCCGAGGCATTCCCAGCAACGCGGGGATGGTGCTGGACCGCCTGAACGTCTCCTCCGCCAACGCGACGGATGCGGGGACGCCCTCCATCGCGCTGCAGGTCATCGATTCCCAGGGAGTCGTACTGCGCTACGACACCTTCGGGGCGGGCCAGGGAGCGGATGGGCTTGCCGGAAGCGCCGGCGCTCAGGGGCTGGACGGAGGCTTTGGCTTCGATGGTGGCGCCGCCGAAGGCAGGAACACGGGTTCCATCGGAGGGCCTGGCATCAGCATCTGCGGGGGCCAGGATCATGGAGGAGGGGCTGGCAAGCCGGGCTCGGCGCAGACAGGCCAGGCAGGCTCCGGAGGCAGGCCCGCGGCGCTGGGCGGGCCCGGTGGCGATGGAGGCGTCGCGGGTATCGCGACCCTCGTGCCTCCCACCACGAACAAATGGGACTGCACGGCAGGTGATGGTGAGGCCGGCAAGCCCGGCACCCCCGGCTCGAGCGGCGCCCCGGGCGATGGTGGCCAGGGCATGGGTACGCTGAGCGGCAACCTGTGGGTCGCCAATCAGTCGGGTGACGACGGAGGCGTGGGCTCCGCGGGCGGTGGCGGTGGTGGTGGCGGCGGCGGCGGCGGCTGCAACACGGTGGAGACGATCGAAGGTGCCGCGGGCGGCGGCAGTGGCGGCGGTGGTGGCGGCGGCTGCGGTGGCGGTGGCGGTGGCGGTGGCGGTGGCGGCGGTGCCTCCATCTCCGTGCTGCTGATCCGCTCGAATGTGGAGTTCGCGGGAACGACGACGCTGAGCACCCGAGGGGGTGGCCGGGGAGGAAATGGTGGTGAGGGAGGCCCCAGCGGCGCGGGCGGACTAGGTGGGCCCGGAGGCAGTGGCGGCTTTGTCGGCACGCAAGCCAATGGCGTCACGTACACGGCCAATGGCGGCGCAGGTGGCACGGGGGGCCCCGGAGGGGCCGGCGGCCCGGGTGGCCCGGGTGGTGGCGGAGGCGGTGGACCCTCCGTGGGCGTGTGGTGCGGCCCGGATGCGGGCTACCTCGCCTCGGGGACGGTGAATCCCCAGCTCGGCGAGGGCGGACAGGGGGGACCGGGCGGCACCGGCGGCATTTCGGGCCAGTCCGGGACCAAGATCCCGTCCCATGGGTGTCCTTCGCCCTGACGCCAGCAGGCTCCAGGGGAGTGGCGGCCCAGCGCTGCCCCTTCCCTCCGTGCCGTCTGAACAAAGGCGCATCATCGCGATGCGCAAGAAGCCTGAGTTCCCTCCTGCCGAGAGTGAATCTCCACGAATGCAAGAGTTCATCCACAGGGCGGGCCTGATTGTGCTCCTCTTGCTGCTCCCCTTGCTGGTGCATGCCCAAGAAGATTCCAAGCTGAGGGGCTATCTGCTTTCAGTCAATCGCCTCTACGCGGCACTTGAGTATGAAAAAGCTCTGGAACAGCTCACCCGAGCCAAGCGCTTTGCACACACCGTAGAAGATGACGTCACCCTGTCGCTGTACGAGGGCATCATCTTGGCGGATATGAACCGCTTGGAGGACTCCACGGCCGCGTTTAAGGCCGCGCTCTTCCTGAATCCCGAGGCAAAGCTTCCTTTGGAAGTGTCTCCCAAAGTGGCAAAACGCTTCGAGTCCGTGCGTCAGGAAGTACGTAGCGAGATAGCGAAGGCACAGCAGGGACCAAGGCCATCCGCGTCACAGGCTCCACGGAAGTCGGCCCCCCCGCCGAAGGCAGGAAATCAGCAAGGCGACGAAGCGCTCTCTCAATCAATGAGGGCCCACGCAGCATTGCCCGCCGACGCAGATTCAACGGCTTCAACGACGAACTCGCAGCGCAGTGCTCTGCGTCCTCAAGTACTTATTCCGGCAATCAGCGGCGGTGTGCTGATGCTCGCGGGGGGTACGTCCTGGGTATTGTCCCGGCACGAGCGAGCACGCCTGAGGGGAAATGACGTGACGCTTGCCACACGAGAGGATGTCCATCGCAGCGCCTCACGAGGGAGAACCTATCAAGCTGTAGGCGTGGGACTGCTTGGGGCAGGTCTCGCTGGTGTGGGAGTCGCCGCAGGCCTTTTCTTCAGCATGCCAGCATCCACAGTAAGTCTCGACGTCACCACGGATGGTACTTCCGCCTTTGTATCTGGGAGGTGGCCGTGAAGGTGTACCTGCGCGGCTTCGCCATCGTGCTGATTGCAGGTGTCGCTGGTTGCACCAACTTTGCTCGCGAAGAGCAGGAGTACTGCGAACGCAACCCTGAGCGATGCGCAGATCCCTGCGTCCCATCCAGCCAGACCGATCCGCCAGACGACAGTTTCAACGACAGCAACTGTGACGGCATCGATGGCATCGCAGCCGCAGGTCTCTTCGTTGACCCCGTAAGCGGGGACAACACGAATCCGGGCACTCGGGACCGTCCCCTGAAGACGATCCGGGCTGCGCTTGATCTGCTGCGCCGCGACCCGGGGCAAGGCATCGGCGCATTGTACCTTGCACAGGGCTCATATGATGAGGAGCACCTCGTCCTAGACCAGCCTGTATCCCTGTATGGCGCCTATGGAGGGACGCTGCAGAACTGGAAGCGCAAGAGTGACTACCTGACTCACCTGGACGGCGGCACTATCGGGCTCGTCATCCGAGGCATCTCCCATGGCACAAGGACGGTGCTAGACAGACTGAGCATTTCCTCCGCGAATGCGACGGATGCGGGGACGCCTTCCATCGCCCTTCAGGTCATCGACTCTCAGGGCATCGTGCTGCGCTACGGCACCTTTGCGGCCGGGCTCGGAGCGGTTGGAGCTCCGGGAAGCGTGGGCACCCAGGGACTGGACGGTGGAGCAGGCCTGGACGGAGGTAACTCCGTGGGGTCCACGGCAGGAGGCTTCGGAGCTCGCGGCGTGAGCAATTGCAGCGATGGGAATGCCTCGGGTGGAAACGGTCAGGATGGAGTGGCCGGCTCCTATGCCCCCGGAGAGACGGGTGCCACGGGTCAACCCGTCGGGCGCGGGGGAGCGGGAGGCAAAGGGGGCCAGGCCGGTAGGTTGGTGGACCACGGCAACTCCATCTTCACCTGCAATGCGGGTGACGGAGGCGTGGGCGAGCACGGCAGGCCTGGAGACGTGGGCTCCGTGGGCGCTGGCGGCGGTGGTATGGGCGAGCTGAGCGACACCCTCTGGGTCGCCAACCAGCAGGGTGGCACTGGAGGCCCGGGCACCTCGGGCGGTGGCGGTGGCGGTGGCGGCAGCGGTGGCGCCTGCAGGAGAGAGAGTGAAGCTGGAGCCGCTGGCGCTGGAAGCGGCGGTGGCGGTGGCGGCGGCTGTGGCGGCGGTGGCGGTGGTGGTGGGAGCGGAGGCGGTGCCTCCATTTCCGTGCTGCTCGTCCGCTCGCAGGTGGCCTTCGAGGGCGACACGGTGCTGCGCACGCGCGGTGGCGGGCGCGGTGGAACCGGCGGTGAAGGCGGCCCTGGCGGCGTAGGTGGCCCCGGGGGTCCAGGTGGCACGGGCAGCATCATCACCAGCCCCAGCTACAACTCCTACGGAGGAAACGGCGGAGCGGGAGGCCACGGCGGCCCCGGTGGTCCGGGCGGTCCGGGCGGTGGCGGCGGCGGCGGCCCCTCCGTGGGCATCTGGTGCAGCCCGGACGCCGGCTTCGTTGCTTCTGGCAACGTCGCCCCCCAGCTGGGCAGCGGAGGCGCTGGGGGGAATGGTGGGACGGGTGGCGATGCCGGCCAGCCGGGACAGCAGATCCCCTACCAAGGGTGTCCATAGACCCAGCCCCTCCACCCCCTGTAGGGGGTTGGGCCTCGAACGGGAGTCTTCATGAAGGACAGGAGCCTCTGGATGACACGGCTGGCTCCTATCCCTCAGGGCGACCCGACAGGTAGCATCGCAGAGGCGGAGACCGCGCTGATCCGCTGTGAGGGCAGCATTCCATCCCTCCCATCACGTCGAGTGAAGGTGGGCGACGTGTCAGGATGGAAGGACAGGCTAGCCAGAGCGCCCGCCTGCCGGTCTGCTTTCCTGGAGACGACAGATCGGCGACAGTCCCGCAGTCTGCTAGGCTGCGAACCCTGAATTCCCCGATGGCCTCTGCGCGCACCTGTGAAACCTGTGGTCTCGAAGTTCCGCCCGGCGCCGGTGTGTGCCCTCGGGACGGGACCGTGATTCTCTCGTCCTATATGGCCCGGGACGAGGAGGACACGCAGATCGAGGCCCTCGCCAAGGTGTGGGGTGATGAGCCCCCCTCCCGAGGCCGCAACGCCCCCTTCGCCTGGGGCGAGGAGCCTCCTCCCCGTAGCCAGGCCCCGAGTGACATGGACTCCTCCGAACCCGCGTCTCCCATGTGGGGAGAGGAGCCGCCGACGCGCGATCCGCTCATCGGCATGAAGCTGGGCGAGTACGAGCTGCGCTCGCGCATCGGCGTGGGCGGCATGGGCTTCGTCTATGACGGCATCCAGCCGCTGATCGGCAAGCGCGTGGCGGTGAAGGTGCTGCGGCCCGAGCTGGCCCAGGCCCCCGAGCAGGTGGCGCGGCTGCTGGCCGAGGCCCGCGCCGTCAACGCCATCCGCCACCGCGGCATCATCGACATCTTCGGCTTCGGGCAGGTGCCGGACGGACGGCAGTACATCGTCATGGAGTTCCTCGACGGGCAGCCGCTGGACGGCTACCTGGCCGAGAAGATCCGGCTGCCGCCCACCGAGGCGCTCTCCATCCTGGACGAGGTGCTGGCCGCGCTGGGCGCCGCGCACGGCGCGGGTGTGGTGCACCGAGACCTCAAGCCGAGCAACATCTTCCTGGTGCGCGAGCCGGGCGGCACGCGCTACGTGAAGCTGCTGGACTTCGGTCTGGCCAAGCAGGGCCAGAGCGGCGCCGCCGCGCGCACCGCGCAGACGCGCACGGACATGGTGGTGGGCACGCCCGAGTACATGGCGCCGGAGCAGGCCCGCGGCCAGGCCGTGGGGCCGATGACGGACCTGTACGCCATGGGCGTCGTCACCTTCGAGATGGTCACCGGCCGGCTGCCCTTCATCGGCACCTCGCCGGTGGACCTGCTGATGAAGCACGTGGACGCGCGTCCGCCGCGGCCCTCGGAGTTCGTGCCCGAGCTGCCGCCCGCGCTGGATGCCTTCATCCTGCAGATGCTGACGAAGGACCCCGAGGCGCGTCCCAGCTCGGCGGACGCCCTGCGGCAGCAGCTGCACCGCCTGCGCCGCACGATGCTGCGGCCCACGCGCGCCCAGGCCTCCGCCAACGGGGCGACCGGCGGCACGCGAGTGCCCACGCCCGGGCCCGCGCCCGCCACGCTGCCTCCCGAGCCCACCACGTCTCCGTCCGCCGCCGCGGCGCCCAGGGCCGCCTCCGCGGACGCCTCGAACGCGCCCACCGACGAGCTGCCCAAGCGCTCCGAGCCCGCCACGGTCCCCAACGACATCGTGAAGGTGGAGGACCCGGCGCCGCGTCAGCCCCAGGCCCCGACGCCCATCGCTCCCGAGGTCATCCCCGCGGAGGTTCGCGCCGCGAGCCGGCCCGCGCCCATGCGGCGCCTGATGCCGATGGTGGTGGGCGTCGTGGCGTTCCTGGCGGCCGTGGGCCTGCTGCTGTGGAACCGGGACACGCCCGCTCCGGACGTGAAGCCTCCGGCCGTGGCCAACCCCGAGCCCACCCCGCCTTCCGACAAGCCGGGGCCGCCGGCGCCTCCTCCGGTCGATCCGGTCCTGGCCAACCCCTCTCCCGGGACGAGCCCGGTGTCGCCGAACCCGGCGAACCCCACCCCGCCCCCGGAGACCGCGAAGCCGCCGGAGGACAGCAAGGCCGTGGCGCAGCCCGAGACGCCCAAGCCTCGCAACACCAACCGCCCCAGCTCCGGCACCGTGGCCGGCGCGTCCGAGATGCTCGAGAACATCGACCGGCTCGAGCGCGATCTGAATGCGCGCCTGGCCCGCGGTCAGGAGATCCAGGGCGCGGAGCTGGCGCGCAAGAAGTTCCGGGAGCTGCGCGCCGACACGCGCAAGGCGCGCGACGCCGAGGACCTGCGCGAGGTCGCCAAGACGCTCGACTTCCTGGAAAAGGCCCTGCTCAAGCGGCAGTAGCCGCCGCGGGCCACCGCCGCGCGCGCTGCTGGCGAGAGGCGCTGCCTGCGAGGAGCGCTACTTGCGAGAGGCGCAGAACACCGGCTGCGCCATGGCGTTGTTGACCTTGTCCGCGCTGAGCAGCTGCTCCCCGGCGGTGTACTTGAGGATCAGGTCCCGGTTCTGCTTCATGATGGCCTGGTTCACGCACGCCTTCAGGTCGTAGTAGTAGCCGTACGGCGGCAGCGCGAGCTGCAGCTCGGCGAGCTCCGAGAGCGAGAGCTTGTCCAGCTCCTTCCCGAAGAGCTTGAAGGCCACGTCCTCCACGCCCACCAGGCCGCGCTCGAAGGTGATGATGGCCAGGTCGTAGGCGATGAGCTGATCCTTCTGGAGGAAGGCATGGAGCTTGTTGGCGGCCACCGTGAGCTCCGTCTCGTCGCGTACCCCCAGCTTCCAGGCGATGCGCAGGGCCAGCAGGCGCTCACAGGCCCCGTCTCCCTCGGGCTGGCCGCCCGTCGTGATTCCGACGAAGAGCCGCCAAGCCCACGCCGCCCCATCCTCTCGAGGCGTCTGGAAGAAGCGGGGACAGCCCATCTGGGTGATGTAGATGGCCACCAGATCCTTCGGCAGCCGGCTGAAGTCCGGGCGGTTGAAGGTGATGGGGCGGTCCGGCTTCACGTACATGCCGGACACCAGGCTCATCCGCTCGCCTTCGATGCTGTGCTTGAGCTGCTTCTCGATGTCGAACTCGCTCTCCATCGAGGGCAGCTTGCTCGCGTTGTAGAGGTAGGAGATCGGGACGAGCACCCCGGCGAGCCCCAACAAGAACAGAATGAACCAGATGATGGCCTTCACAGCCCCAAGGCTACCAGGGCAGCGCCCAAACGGCTCGCGGGTTAAAACGAGGAAGACATGACCCAATGGCACCCCGCCACCCTGGTCTCCCGCTCGCCCGCGGCGGATGGACTGACCGACCTGACGCTCGATCTCTCGGACACCCCCCTGACGGGTGCCCACCAGCGGCCAGGCCAGTACGTCCACCTGCGCCTGCCCGGCCATGAGGAGGGGCTGTTCGCGCTGGCCTCTCCCCCGGGTACCGCGAGGTGGGACCTGCTGGTGAAGGAGGGCAGCCCGCTGACGAGCGCGCTGCTGGTGCTGCCGCTGGGTGAGCGCGTGGAGGTGAGCCCTCCCAAGGGGCGCGGCTTCCCGTTGGATCAGGCCCGGGGGAGGGATCTGCTCCTGTTCGCCACCGGCTCGGGCATCTCGCCCATCCGCTCCGTCATCGAGAGCATCCGGCGGGAGCGCCAGACCTATGGCCGGGTGACGCTGTACTTCGGCGTGCGTACACCTGGCGCCTTCGCCTACGCGAGGGACTTCGAGGCGTGGGAGCAGGCCTCCATCCGCGTGGTGCGCACGGTGAGCCAGCCCGGCGCCAGCGGGTGGCAGGGGCTCACCGGCTACGTGCAGGCGCACCTGGCCGAGGAGCCCCTCACGCCGGGCACGCTGGCCTTCGTGTGCGGCCAGCAGGAGATGGTGCAGGGCGTGGTGGCGGCGCTCCGGGCGCGAGGGCTGCCCCCGGAAGCCATCTGCCAGAACTTCTAGTCAGCGCCGCTCCACCGAGGCCGACTCGTAGAGCACCTGGAAGAGCGCCGCGGCCGGATCACTCTCCTGATCTCCGATGGGGTTCTGCGGCGTCCACGCCGCCACGCCGATCCAGCGCCCGTCCGGGCTGAAGCGCACGCGGCGCACGGACCAGCCGAAGCCGCGCTGCCCCTGGAGCTGCTCCTGCCCCTCGGTGAGCAGCAGCACGCGCTTGTCCCAGCCGCCGGTGACGAGCGAGCGGCCATCCGGAGAGATGCCGGCGCTGGACACCACGCCGCCGTGGATGGACCACTTCTGGAGAATCCTGCCGGAGGCGGCGTCCACCAGCGCGCCCGCATTGAAGGCGGCGGTGGGCTCCTGGACGCCCTTCTTCTCCCGCTCGTACACGGCGCGGCTGCGCTCGGCCTTCTCCTCCGAGAAGGCCACGCCCAGGCGCAGGCCCTTCGCGTCCAGGGTGACGTCGTTGACGTAGCCCTCGAAGGCGAAGTCCGCCTGGGGCGCCAGCGTCAGCCCCTGCGTCTCCGCGCCGGGAGCCGGGCCCGCCTTCGAGGTGAGGATGGCCTCGTGGGTGGACTCGTCGAAGGAGACGTCGAAGCGGTCCGTGAAGGGCGTGCCCAGCACTCCCTGGGCGCCCGAGGGGACGCACACGTCGCACACCGCGATGTCCACGCCCTCCACCGGCATGGACTTGAAGCGCAGGGACTGGGCACGCGCCAGCCGCGCCACCGTGTTGCCCAGCGGCGTGGGCACCGTGACGGTCTCCTTGAGGAAGGCCACGTCGATGCCGGCCTGGCCCGCGGCCTCGGTGGTGAGGATGATGGCCGGGGCGCGCGTGTCCACCGCGAAGGTCACCTGCGCCTTGCCGTTGACGGCGCCCCGCACCACGGTGAAGCCGCCGCGCCGCTCGAAGAGCACCCGGGCCTGATCCGTGCGCAGCGCCTCCTCGCGGGTGGCCCACACGCGCACGTGCTTGTCCCAGCCTCCCGAGTAGAGCGTCCCGTCCCGCGCGAACGCGAGCGCGCTCACCTGCCCCATGTGGGCGCGGGACTCGAAGATGAAGGAGAGCTGCGGCAGGGTGAAGATGGAGACGAGCCCCCGCGCGCTGCCCGCGACGATGTAGCGGCCGCTCGGGTGGAAGGCCACCGCGGTGAGCGGCTCCTCCGTCACCACCTGGCCCTTCGGCTCGCCGGTGGCGCCATCGAAGAGGCGCACGGCGCCATCCCGCCCCGCCGTGGCCAGCAGGCCGCCGTCCGCGGAGAAGGCCACCGCCTCCAGGTCCGCCTCGTAGGTGTTCACGTTCTTGTCGGACACGAGCACCGGCGGCGTGCCCAGCGTCCACAGCCCGAGCAGGTAGAACTTCGAGCCCAGGTGCGTGTACGCCACGCGGGAGCTGTCCGGGGAGAAGTCCAGGGACCAGACGAAGTCCTTGTTGTTGAGCACCGGCCCGTCCCCCAGCTCCTTCGGGGCTCCGGCCAGGTAGCCGCCCGGCGTCTGCTCCAGCCGCGAGAGCGTGTCCGAGGAGAGCGTGGCGGGCTTGTGGGCACAGCCCGCTCCGAGCACCAGCGCCGCGGCGAGCAGCAGACGCACCTGCTGGCTCATGAGCCCGAGCCTCCCGTCGCCGTCTCCGGCGGCAGCTCCTTGACGCCCTTGTTGTCCACGGACAGCAGGAAGAGCGGCTTGACGGCCTCGCGCTTGTCACTGAAGGAAGTGCGGCCCGTGGCGCCCTCGAAGTTCTTCAGGTTGAAGAGCGCCTCGCGCATGTCGGCGCGGGTGTTGGGGCGCTGCTTCTGGATGAGCTGCCGCAGCATCATCGCCGAGTCGTAGCCGATGGCCTCCAGCAGGCCCGGCTCGCGGTCCACGTCCTTGTAGGCCTCGCGGAAGGCCTGGACGAACTTCCTGGTGGCCGGCCGCTGCGAGTCGATGAAGAAGCCGTCCACGTACACCGAGCAGGTGACGAACTTGCCGCCGCGCTCGATGAGCTCCGGCAGGCCCGAGCGCCCCTTGGGGCTGCTCCACGTGTTGGTGCCCAGCAGCGTCACCGTCTTCAGGTCCTTCTTGCCCGTCGTCTTGCGGATGCGCTCCAGGTCCCTCGGGTCGCACGCGTTGGTGACGATGTCCTCCACCGCGAGCGCCGGGCCCACCAGGCTGACGCGCTTCCAGTCGTCCGGGATGAAGATGGCGTCGAAGTCGATGACGGGCTCCAGGCCGCTCTTCACCTTCTCCACGGCCTTGCGCTTGCGGAACGCGTCCAGCTCCTGCGAGTTCACGTCGCGCATGCCCTCGATGTAGTCGGCGCGGTCCTCCAGGTAGTAGCGGCCGACGAGCTTCTTGGCCTCGTTGGTGAAGGTCGTCTGGTCGTGCGCGTAGCTCTCCGCGCCGCGCACGGTGCCGCCGTTCTCCAGCACCTCGTCCCAGAAGCCGTTGGCCATCTCCACGCCGTAGGGGATGTTCGGGTAGAGCATCGCGAAGCGCTTGAAGCCCCGTACCTTCATCGCGTAGTCCGCGATGGCCTGCGCCTGCGCGGAGTTGGTGAGCATGTTGCGGAAGATGTAGGAGCCGATGTCGGTGATGCCCTCGGCGCGCGTCATCGTCAGCAGCGGCACCTGGAGCTCCTCGGCCACCAGCGCGGCGCGGCGCGAGTCATCCGGCAGCAGGGGCCCGAGGATGGCGATGGCGCCCTCGTCGAAGGCGAGCTGCTCGACGGCCTGGCCGGCCAGCGTCACCTCGCCCTGGGTGTCCTTGACGATGAGCTCGATGTCGCTGCCGTTGAGCGCCAGCTGCACGCCGCGCAGCACCGCCTCGCCGATGGGCTTGTAGCGCCCCGTCATGGGCAGCAGCACGCCCACCGTCTTGGGACGCACCTCCACGCGGCGCGAGGAGCGGGCCAGCAGCTCCTTGGCCTGCGCGGCGAACGGGTGGCTCGGCGCCTCCTGGAGGAAGCGCTGGAGCGTCTCCTCCAGCCGCGTCCAGTCCCGCAGGTGGTAGTAGATGCGCGCCAGCTTGAAGGTGAGCACGGGCCAGGCCGGGTGCCGCGGAGACATCCCCTCGGCCACGCGGGCCACGTCCACGAAGGCCGCGCGGCCCTCCACCAGCTGCTCCACCCGGGCCACGGCCTCCTTCTGCTCCTCGGGCGTCTTCGCGTCTCCGGCCGCCTTCACGGCGATGTCGAGCGCCGCGCCGTACAGGCCCGCGCCCTCGGCGGCGCGCGCGGCGTCCTCGAGGAGCTTGTCACGCTCGGGGCCCTCGGCCCGCTCGGCGAGGCTGGAGAGCGTCTGGTAGGCGTCCCGGTAGGCGCCCACCTCCAGCGCGGACAGGGCCAGCTTCTTCTTGGCGTCCTCGGACTGGGGGTGGAGCGGGTTCTCGAAGAGCAGCTCGTTGAAGGCCTTGCGCGCGTTGGCGTAGTCCTCGGACTCGAAGTAGAGGACGCCGGCGCGGTAGAGCGCCTCCTGGCTCGCGGTGGTCTCCGGGTACGCCTTGCGCACGCCGATGAACACCTCGGCCGCCTGCTTCTTGTCCGTCGCCCGGGCCGCGGACTCGATGGCCTGGGCCAGCGCGGCGTCCGCCGCCGCGTCCTTCCTGGCCTCCACCCGGGGGCGGGTCGGCAGGGAGCCGTCCTCGGAAGTGGTTCCGTCGGTACCTCCACCGCCTCCACGCACGGGAGACGACGTCTTCGGACAGGCGGTCAGCAGCAGCGCCAGCGCCAGCCCCAGGGCTCGGCGCGAAGTGGTGAGGACTTCCATGGTGGGGGGGTGCATAGCAGTGTGGGTGCGCCTCCGTCGACAATCGAGCGACCGGAAGATTCCGGGGAAGACGTCTCGGCGCTTGCAGTGCCCATGCCCCTTCCAAGTGCCTGACACTCCGAGGGCTTCTCGGAGTGACCGCGGGTGCTGAACCGCGCCTTGCGGTCAGGAGGGCTCGCACGCTCGGAGGAAGGCAGCCCGCCCGGCACTCAGCCCGCGACGGCCGCCATGGAGCGGCGAGGCTGGAGGGAGCGGCGCACCTTGGCCGCGAGCACGTCCGGGTTCACCGGGTAGGTGAGCACGTCATCCGCTCCGGCATCGAGCCCCTCCTCCACCACGCCCGGGTCTTCCGGCGGGGCGAGGAGGAAGATGGGCAGTGCGGCGGTGGGCGCGGCGGCTCGCAGCAGGCGGGTGAGCGCGGTGCCCTCCCCGTCCGGTAGACGCGAGCCCACCACCAGCGCGCTGGCGCCCCCTTCCAGCAGCTCCCGGGCCCGCGCCATCGAGTCCGCGAGCAGCACGCGCACGCCCTCGGCCAGGAAGCGCGCCTGGAAGGTGGCGGAGCGAGCCGGGTCGGGCTCGGCCAGCACGATGGTGGGCGAGGTGGCGTCTCCCAGCACCAGCTCGGAGACCTCGGCGGCCAGGGCCTCCAGGGCGACGGCGGGCACCCGCCCCTCCTCCCGCAGGCGCACGAGCGCGCGCGAGGCATCGTCCGGCGTCGGAGAGCCCGTGCCGACGGCCTCCATCAGCGCGGTGGCGGCGGTCAGCGCCAGGGCCGCTCGGCCTGGAGGAGTCGCCGAGCCTTCCGTGGGTGCGCCCAGCACGGAGGCCAGCTCGCCCGCATCCCGGCCGAACACCGCGCGCACGGCCTCGCACCTGGGCCGGGCGAAGGTGCCCTTGCCCTCGAGGCGCGCGGCACAGGCCATGGCGTAGGCGGCGGCCGAGGCGCGCTCCGCCTCCGCCCTGCCCGCACCGAGCCGGAGCGCCACGCGCCGGGCCAGCTTCGCCAGGGCCGCGCCCTGCACACCGGCTCCTCCCAGGGCGGCGAGCGCCGCATCCAGCACCCGGGCGTGCAGCCGGGCCGCGCGTCCCAGCGGTCCGGCCTCGCCGCCGAGCGCCTCGGCCAGCGAGGGCAGCACGCGCACCTCCATCGCGGGAGCCGCCGCCAGGAGGCGGGCCACCACGGCGGGCGCGTCCTGCAGGGTGTCGGCCGCGACGAGGGCCACTTCGATGCCGCCGAGGGCCACGGCGCGCTCGGCCTCCGCGCTGGAGCTGCCGGCCGCCGCGACGCCCTGACGCGAGAAGAGACGCACGGCCGCCTCTCGCTGCTCCGGATCATCCGCCACCACCAGCATCATGCGAGCCAGGGAGCGGGGCGGAGAGCGTGTCGGCTGCGGCGCCGGAGCAGGCGGCGGTGCGGGAGTCTGCGGCGCTTGAGCCTGAGCAGGCGTGAAGGAGGTCTCGTCGAGGACGCGCTCGCGAGTGCGGGTGTGCTTGTCCGCGAAGGGGGTGACGCCGAGCTGCGTCTCCGACGCGCTCACCTTCATCATGTTGGCCCAGTCGGGGCCCTCCCGCGGATCCTCGCCGCGGTAGAAGCGGTTGATGGTGCGGCGGATGGCTCCCTCGCTGGCGAGGATTCCGCGCACGGCGTAGCCGGTACGGAACTGGAGCTCGTCCAGACGCTCCAGGTTCTGCGGCTCGCGCATGGCGCAGAACAGCTCCTTGCCCTGGAGCGTGAGCGGCACGGCCTCGAAGCGCTCGGCGTGCTCCACCGGCAGCAGCGACAGCAGCGGCGTGGGCACCGGCAGCGTGCGGAGCTGGTGCTCGGCGATGAAGGGAATGCCGAGCTGCTCGCCGATGGCGGCCACCAGCTCCTCGTCCGTGACGAGGCCCTCGGCCACGAGCCGCTCGCCCAGCTTGCCGCCCTCGCGGCGCTGCCGCTCGAGCATGCCTCGGAGCTGCGCCTCCGTGAGCTTGCCCGCGGCGAGCAGCAGCTCTCCCAGCGGGCGGCGCACCGACGGACGCGGGCGCAGCGCGCCGAGCTGGAGGAGCTGCGCGGTCGCGGAGCGCTGCGGCAGGACGATGCGGCGCGAGGGCTCCGGCGGGACGGTCCCCTGTGGCAGGGGAACGGGCGTGAGGCGGCGCCCCGGCTCGGGGTTGCCCACCGGGCCCTGCATGGGCGGTACGGCGGGACGCTGCATCTCCGGCCGGCTGTGGGTGCGGATGGCGACCGTCTTGGCTCCCGCCATCACGGGCGCTGGCACCGGTGGGGCGCTCGGAATGGGCGGTGGCGTCTTCGGCACGGCGGGGCGCGGCGGCTCCTGCGGTGCGTTGCGGAGCGGAATGGTGCGCGAGCCTCCCGGAGGAGAAGCTCCCTCGGCGCCCAGGCGGATCTCCTCGCCGCGCGACTCCACCGTCCCCGGAGTCCCCGTGTCCAGCGGCGAGCGCCGTCCGGGGAAGGTGCGCGCGAAGAGCCGGGCCACGTCCTGCGGGCCCACGCGCAGCCGGTGATCGAAGAGGAAGTTCTGCAGCGCGTCCGACAGGTCGCGCGCGCGCTGGAAGCGGGCCACGGGATCCGGCGCCAGCGCCCGGGTGACGATGCTCCACAGAGGCGCGGGCACGCCCGGCACGGGCACCACCGTCTTCACGTCGAAGGAGGAGATGTTGCGAAGGATCTGGAAGTAGTCCGGTCCGCAGAAGAGCTGCTGGCCCGAGAGCAGCTCATAGAGCAGCAGCCCCAGGAGGAAGAGATCCGCGCGTTGATCCACCGCGCCACCGCGCACCTGTTCCGGGGCCAGGTAGCCCAGCTTGCCCTTGACCACACCGGCCTGGGTGCCGCTCTGGAAGTTGGCGGCCTTGGCGATGCCGAAGTCGGCGAGCTTCACCTCGCCCGCGGCGGCGATCATCACATTGGAAGGGTTGATGTCGCGGTGGATGATGTTGAGCGGGCGGCCGGACGCATCGAGCTTCTCGTGCGCGTAGGCGAGGCCCTCGGCCACCTGCTGGACGATGAAGCACACCTCGCGCAGGCCCAGGCCTACCTGCTGAGCGGCGGCGGCGCGCTGGAGGGCGCGGAGGTTCTCGCCGTCCACGAACTCCATCACCATGTAGTACTGGCCGCGAGCACACCCCAGGTCGAACACCTGGACGACGTTGGCGTGCTGGAGCGAGACCGTGAGCTTGGCCTCGCGCAGGAACAGCTCGATGAACTCCTTGTCCTGAGCGAGCGAGGGCAGGACGCGCTTGACCGCGACAGGCTTCTCGAAGCCCTCGGCTCCGACGACCTTCGCGAGGAAGACTTCCGCCATGCCGCCCGCGGCCAGCTTGCGGACGAGTCGGTACGTGGCCACGTGAACTCCCCCCAGAGCTTCTGGTGGTGGCAGCCCAGATGCGCATGGCCCCGCGAGATGGTGAGTGCCTGCTCGGTTTGATCGTGACGAACGTCGAGTCGCGGGCACTCGAGCGCGCCGGCGCCTGACAAAGCGTCGAAGGTTGAGCAGGCACACGCCCACCGCACAGGTAGGAGCGACTACACCGAGGTAATCACGGCGCACGAAGACGACCAGTGTCTGCCGTGAGCCACCGGGTGCAATCCCGAATGGCCCGGTCCTAGAGTCGACCGATGGCGACGATGGGCCTTCGACTAGCGCTGATCATGCTGGTGGCGCTGGCGTGGATGACCGGCTGTGCGACCTCCAGCGTCGGTGGCCGACAGTCCACTCCTCAAGGCGGAGCGGCCTCAGCCGATCCCTGCCAGGACGGCGGCTGTTTCGGCTTCTCGAAGCAGCAGGATGACCTTCAGCTCCTGCTCCAGGCCGCAAGTGTGGAGGAGGACTCGAGGCTCGAGGTGGAAGAGGAGCTGGAGCCTGATGAGGCTCGGGCGCTGTGGGAGCGCCTGGCTCGTACCCGAACGACCTTGCGGAACTTCGGCCCGCGCCGCTCCCTCGTCTTCCTGCTTCGCCAGGTGCTCTCTCGGGATGAGGACGTGCCCTACTCCGAGCTGGTGCGGCGCGTGGGCGCCTTTCAAAGCCTGGTGGTGATGCGCCCCGACGGCTACCTCGTCAGCGCCCTCTCCGGAAAGTCCATCCAGCGCATGGGCCGCCTGGAGCTCCGCGACGGCAGGCTCATGGCGGGCAACTTCGAGGTGGGAGCCTTCTACCGGGACAAGGGCGGCGTCTTCTATCCCGTGGACGAGTCGTTGAACCTCTCGGGCGGCCTGGTGGGCGAGCTGGGCCTGGAGCGCGACTGGTTCAACGCCGCGCTCGATGGCAGCGAGGATGCCCTGGTGGAGCTCGGCCACGCCCTGGCTCGCTTCGTTACCTCTCCCGTTCGCAGCCTCCAGGGCCTCCAGCAGCTGCCGACCGCCGTGGCCGGCCTCATTGCCTCTTCGCCCGACTACTTCGCTCGCTACTCCGCCCTCCCTCTTCAGGAGCAGATCCGGGAGGCTTCCCGGCTCTCCACGCACCTGCTCATGCTGTACGGCAGTGCCGCGGGGACGACGGCACGCATCGGCACGACGACAGCCGAGCTGCCCGTGCTGTCACTCTCGGCCGAGGGCGCCCTGCTCATCGAGCAGGTGGCGCTTCCCATGGGCACGACCACCGCGGCGCTGGGAACCAGCGTGGGTGCCGTCTACGTCCTGATGGGCTCAGGCCAGGCTCCACCCGAGGGCAGTCCTGGTCAGGTCTCGGGCGCCGCAAGGACGGCTGGCAGCGGCTTCAGGGCCTTCACGGAGAGCAACTTCCGCGAGAACCTCGCGCGCCTGACCGGCCAGCTTCCCGATGGCGCACACGCTCATCACGTGTTCCCTCAGAAGCTCGCAAGGAAGTTTGAGCAAGCCGGGATCAACGTCCACGACCCGAGGTTCGGTGCCTGGTGGGAGCGCTCCAGCCACCTCAAAAATGCAGCCGAATACACCAAACGCTGGGAATCGTTCTTTGATAGGGAGCGCACGTTCGAACAGATCCTCCAGCATGGAAGAGAGTTGGGAGGCGAATTTGGGTTCCAAGTCCACTTCTAGGCCCTTCCCTGGCTTCGACAAGCTCTTCTATCTAGGGGGCTCGGGGAGCACGAGGGCGTTCAGAGGCGATGTGGATGTGGGGACCGACGCCTTCGGCCTGACTCGTGCCGAAGTCCACCCGACTCCCCCGCTCCCGGTTCAGTGGGCCATGGGGCAGGCGAAGCCAGGCGATGTGGTCTGGACGACCATGGCAACCATGGTCATCGTCTCGGACGCCGTGGTGCAGTTGCTGCGCTCGCACGGGTTCACCGGGTGGTCTCTCTACGACGTCGCCGTCCGGGACAAGCAGGGACAACTCGTCCCAGGCCATCACGGGCTGGCCATCACCGGCCGCTGCGGAAACATCGACTGGGCCAGTGGCATCGAGGTGCCCAGGATTCGTCCCACCGGCATCTTCCCCGTCTGGAAGGGGCTCTTCTTCGATCCCGACTCCTGGGATGGCTCCGACTTCTTCATGCCCGCCGAGCGCGTCGGCCACAAGCTCGTCGTGGAAGAGGTGAAGAAGGCGTTCGAGCGCGCGAAAATCCGCAACGTGGAGTTCACGCGCCTGGATCAGTTCGAGCGGTCCTGGAAGCTCTGATCAGGACCGCCCTGCCCTAGCCGAACAGCTCCTTCACCTTGTCGAAGAAGCTCTTGGACTGCGGATGCGACTCCTCGCCCGAAGCCTCCGCGAACTTCTCCAGCAGCTCGCGCTGCTTGGACGACAGCTCCGTCGGCGTCTCGATGATGACGCGCACGTGCTGGTCCCCGCGCTGCTGGCTGTGCAGGTGTGGAATACCCTTGCCCTTCAACCGGAACACCTTGCCCGACTGAGTGCCCGACGGAATCGTCATCTTCACCTTCCCGTCCAGCGTGGGCACGTCGATCTTCGCCCCCAGCGCCGCCTGCGTGAAGGAGATGGGCACCTCGCAGAACACCTCGTAGTCCTCGCGCTGGAACAGCGGGTGCTCGCGGACGATCACCGTCACGTACAAGTCACCCGGCGTGCCGCCCCGGTCTCCCGGCTCGCCCATGCCCGACAGGCGCACCCGCGTGCCGTTGTCCACGCCAGCCGGGATGTTCACCTCGATCACTTCCTCGGACGGCACCTTGCCCGAGCCCTTGCACTTCGAGCACGGATCCGGAATCACCGCGCCCGTGCCGTTGCAGTCGCTGCACGTGCGCGACACCGCGAAGAAGCCCTGCGTGAAGCGGACCTCTCCCACGCCGCCGCACGTGGCGCACGGCTTGGGCGGCATGCCGCTCTTGCTGCCCGAGCCGCTGCACGTCTCGCACTTCTTCGGTCGCGGAATCGGTACCTTCGGACGGCAGCCGAACGCCGCCTCCTCGAAGGAGATCTCCAGGTTGTAGCGCAGGTCCGCCCCACGCCCCGGGCCTCCACGGCCACCCCGGCCGCGCGCGCCTCCGAAGATCTCTCCGAAGATGTCCCCGAAGATGTCGTTGATGTTGACGCCCTGGAAGCCGCCGAAGCCCTCGAAGCCCTGGCCGCTGGCGCCCGCATGGCCGAACCGGTCATACCGGGCCCGCCGCTCGGGATCGCTCAGCACCTCGTACGCCTCGGAGGCCTCCTTGAACTTCTCCTCGGCCTCCTTGTTCCCCGGATTGCGGTCCGGGTGGTACTGGAGGGCCACCTTCCGGAAGGCACTCTTCAGCTCCTGTGGGCTGACGTTCTTCTGGACGCCGAGAATCTCGTAGTAGTCGCGCTTCTGTCCCGCCGCCGCTGGCATCGCGTCAAACCCCTGGATTTATTGGCCTTTTCAACCTGCGTAGAAACCTGATCCACTATAACGCAGGGTTTGAGGCCAGCAATCCAGGGGTGTGAGCGAGTCGTCGGTTACACCATCCAGACGCGGTTGGCCGTCAGCTCCATCCGGGCCAGCCGCCGCTTGAGTGCCGGGTCCACCGGGCCAATCGCGGACCACTTCGGCACCACGAAGTGCAGCTCCGCGTTGTAGAGCTTGGCCGCGCTGGCCAGCAGGCTCCAGCGGTTCTCCGTGATGGGATCCTCCACCATCTCCGGGGTGACAATCTCCAGGATGATGGGGGTACGAGCCGAGTCCGTCTGCCGGCACGTGAAGTCCGGCCGATGGTCCTCGATCGTTCCCGAGAGAATGGGCGGTGGCATGAAGCCAGGCAGCCTCGCTTTGATGTCCGTGTACCCGATCGTCCGGAAGTACTCAGCCATGAGCCACAGGAGCCGCCGGCGCTCCTCGTCCTCGACCACCGGCTCACAGCCTGGACTGAACAGCGCCTCTTTTTGGTTCGTATCGTTGATGTCCATGGCTTCCGGAAAGCTGTCCGCCACACCGGCCTACAGCAACGTACGGGCCAGCGTGCGGCGGCAGGAGGGCCGCACAGCAGGCAGGGGAGCGTCCCGAGCCCCCCGAAGCGCCTTGGACCCGGCCAGCCAGGGTGAGAGAGTCCGCGCGCCTTGGCGCCCCGTCCCTCCCCGCACATCTACCGTCGACTGCTGAGCTATCTGCGGCCGTACCGGCGGCTGCTCGTCGCGGGCCTGGGCGCCTCGGTGCTGGCGGCGGTGGCCACCTCGGCGTACGCGTGGGTGGTGGGGCCGCTGCTGCGCGCGGTGCTCACCGGTGAGGCCGTGGCGGTGGCCGGCTTCAGCCTGCCTCCGGACCAGATGCTGCGCCGGCTGCCGCTGCTCGTGGTGGCGGTGGCCGCGGTGAAGGCCACGGCCCAGTTCCTCCAGGGCGGGTGGATGCAGCGGCTGGGGCAGCGGGTGATGGCGGATCTGCGCGGCTTCTTCTACGCGCGGCTGCTCACCCAGCCCCCGGCCTTCTTCGAGCGGCGCCACTCCGGCGAGCTGCTCTCACGCTTCACCGCCGACATACCCCTGGTGGAGTTCTCGGTGACGCAGGCCCTGTCCTCCTACGTGAAGGACGGGATGCAGATTGTCGCGCTGCTCGTCACCTGCGCGGTGATTGACGCGAAGCTCTTCCTGCTCACCTTCGTCGTCATGCCGGCCACGGTGTTCCCGGTGTCGCGCTTCGCGCGCTCGCTGAAGAAGGTGGCCACCCGCTCCCAGGCGAGCCTGGGCGCGCTCAGCTCGCTCACCGCCGAGCAGCTCCAGAACCTGCCCGTGGTGCAGGCCTACGGGGGAGTGCCTCGGGCGCTGGCCACCTTCGACGCGGAGGCCGAGCGCTACCTGGGCGCCATGCGCCGCTCGCTCTTCCTGCGCGGCGCCTTCAGCCCCACGGTGGAGATGCTGGGCATCGTCGGCGTGGCGCTGGTGGTCATGTGGGGTGCTCGCGCGGTGGCGGCCGAGCCCGCGCTGGCCGGGCGGCTGCTCTCCTTCATCGCTGCGGCGCTGCTGCTCTACCAGCCGGTGAAGTCCCTCAGCGGCACGCTCTCGCAGGTGCTCACCGGCCTGGTGGCCGCCGAGCGCCTCTTCGCCATCGCGGACGAGCCCGCCCCGCCCGACGAGGGCCGCGAGGCCGCGCCGCTGTCCCGGGCGCTGGTGCTGGAGGACGTGCGCGCCACGTACCTGGACGGCCGCGAGGGCCTGCGCGGGGTGAGCCTCACGGTGCCCGCGGGCGCGCGGGTGGCGCTGGTGGGCGCCTCGGGCGCGGGGAAGACGACGCTCTTCTCGGTGCTGCTCGGCTTCCTGCCCGCGAGCGGAGGCTCGGTGCGGTGGGATGGCGTGCCGCTGCCGGAGCTCAAGCCCTCGAGCGTCCGCGCGCAGCTGGCGTGGGTGCCCCAGGAGCCCGTCCTCTTCTCCGGCACCGTGCGCCACAACCTGCTGCTGGGCCGCCCCGAGGCCACCGACGCGGAGCTCTGGGAAGCCCTCGCGCTGGCGCACGCGGAGGACTTCGTGCGCACGCTGCCCGGTGGCCTGGACGAGCCGGTGGGCGAGCGCGGCTCGAGGCTCTCCGGCGGACAGCGGCAGCGGCTGGCCCTGGCGCGCGCCTTCCTGCGCCGGCCCTCGCTGCTGCTGCTGGACGAGCCCACGAGCGCCCTGGACGCGGCCAGCGAGGCGGCGGTGGGCGCGGGGCTGGCGGAGCTGATGAAGGGCCGCACGGTGCTCGTCATCGCCCACCGGCTCTCCACGGTGCGGGACGCGGACCTCATCGTCGTGCTGGACGCCGGCCAGGTGGTGGAGTCCGGCACCCACGCGCAGCTGGTGGCGCGCCAGGGCCGCTACGCCCAGCTGCTCGGGGAAGGCGCCGTCGCCGCCTGAGCCGTCCGCTCCACGCTTGCCCGAAGGCCCTCGCTTTGCGAGCGTCGCCCCGCCATGTCGCGCGAGCCGTCGCCGCTCAACCTCAACGCCCTGCTCCTGGTGCCCGCGCTGGTGCTGGCGGCGGGCGCCTGCTGGGCCGTCGCGGTGCGTCAGACGGCCCTGGCCGCCGCGGCCACCCTCACCCTCTTCCTGGTGCCCGTCGTCTTCCGCCTCATGACGCGCAGCTGGTACCGCGGGCTGGTCATCCGCGGGCTGGGCCTGTTCTTCCTCGGCTTCAACGTGCCCATGTTGATCTGTGGATTCTTCGCCCGTGCCAGCATCGGCTGCGAGCCGGGCAAGTGCATGGGAGTGGTCATCCTCGGCGCCATGCTCGCGCCCATCGTCGGCCTGCTGTTCACCGTCGTGTACTGGCTGGTCGGTCGGCCTCCAGTCTGACTTACCAGGGATACCCCGGGCACCTAGTTTCCCGGAAATGCTTGTTACCGCCAGACCGAGCGTCACTCCGGGTGGGGTTGCGGCCGCGACCGCGCCCATGACCGTTCTGCTCTCCTCATGGCTGCTCGTGGCATGGGCGGGGGGACCTGAGGAGCTGTCTCGCATCATGAGCACCGCGGGGACGTTCACCTCGCTCGTGGTGATCTCGGGTCTGGTGGAGCTGGCCTTCCTGACGGTGATGGTCTGTCACACCGGCAACGGGCGCGTGGTGCCGCTGGCCGTCATGCTGGGCATGGCCACCCTGCCGTGGACGGTGGGGCTGCTGGGCACGGAGACCGTCATCGACCGGACCTTCACGGCCATCGCCGGGCTCGAGGCCCCGGACGCCCGCACCGCGCTGGCGCTCGGCGTGGCGGAGGCCATGGCCGCGCGGATGCTCGGCGCGTGGATGAGCATGGCGCTGCTCATGGGGCTGGGGCTGGGGCTGGCCATGACCGGAGCCTCCTCGGACGCGCCGTGGCGCTCGGCGCCTCGGGGCACCACGGCCAGCCTGCTGTTCGGCATCGTCGTCGCCTTCGTGCTGGCCGCCCTCGCCCTGGTGGGCGCGATGGAGGCCCACCAGCTCTTCACGGGGCTCACCCGCCTGGTACGAGCGCCCCTGCCGGAGCACGTGGGCCTGCTGAGCCAGGTAACCGAGGAGCTGGCGCACCTGCGGCCCATCCGCCAGGCCTGCGAGGCCCTGCTCCTCACCCTGGGCGGCGTGCTCCTCGTGTGGCAGCTCCGCCGCGCCACGCGCCCCGCCCGGGGGTGGATGGGCAGCGCCTTCCTCGTCGCCTCCGTCACCGCCCTGCTCGTGCTGGACGGCCACCCGCTGCGCCTGGCGGAGCTGCGCGCCCGCAACGCGGGGCTCGACGCTCCGTCCCTGCCGCGGGACTTCCAGACGCTCTCCACGCCGCGCGCCTCCACGCCGCGCCCGCTCGTCGCCGTCGCCACGCTGGAGGGCCTGTTGCCCACCGTCGGCTCCCGGCTCTCCTGGAGCGCTCCGGCGCGGACGCTCGCCGAGGCCCTCTCCGCCTCGCTCCACTCCACCTCCAGCACGGCCCCTCGGGGCGGAGCCACTCCCGAGCCCGTGCTGCCGCTGCTGGTGGACGCCCGGCTGTCCGGTGCCTCCGTGCGCCACCTCATCCAGGCCAGCGCCCTGGCCGGAGCCCGCTCCGTGGAGTTGGTGGGGCAGCAGCCTCACGCCGCCAGCCCCGCGACGCTGGAGTGGTTCCAGTCCCGGCAGCCTCTCTTCTCCCTGCTCGCGGCCAGGGCGGGCATGCTGCAGCTCCTGCTTCCCGCCGCCCTGCCAACCCCGAGCAGCCTCTCCTGGCGCGCCCGGCTGGAGAAGGGGGGCCGGCTGAGCCTCTCGCCGCTTCAAGGCGGCGTGCCGCTGACGCTCTCCGTGCAGGCCACGCTGGCGGAGATCCCCGCGGACCTCGCGGGGACGTTCGTCGGGCTGGAGCTCTCGGACGACGTCTCCCTGAAGGAGCTCGGCGCCGCGGCCGAGGTGCTCGCGCTGGCGGGCGCCTCCGCCGTGGCGCTGCTCGAGGTGGACTCCGCCGTGGCCGGGCCCGCCCAGGGCGGTACGGAGATCCTCTGGAGTCCCGCGCGGTGGAGTGCTCCGGCTCCCGGCCTCCCCTCGCCCGAGCTCCTGCGCCGCGGGCTGGAGGTGAAGCGCTACGGGTGGGAAGCGCTGCGAAAGGCCTCGGAGCGGCCGCGCGCCCAGGCCCCTCGCCGCCAAGCTCCCCGGCCCGTCTCCGTCCTTCAGAGGAGCCAGACGAGCAGCGCGATGGCCACCAACAGCCCGAACCCGAACACCACCAGCATCATGACGCCCTCGCCGCTGGAGGACGGGGGGACGTTCGGCGCCGCCTCGGAGTCGGGCTTCATCTCCCGGAACGGGTCCGCGGTCAGCCCAGGCTCCCGCGACGGCTCGGCCGAGGGGGAGCCGCTGGAGGCCTCCCTCATGGCCAGGCCCTCTCGCGCGAGCGCCAGCACCCGCTTCATGTGGAGT
Source organism: Hyalangium gracile (assembly GCF_020103725.1). Lineage (NCBI taxonomy): Bacteria > Pseudomonadati > Myxococcota > Myxococcia > Myxococcales > Archangiaceae > Hyalangium > Hyalangium gracile. The sequence continues at coordinate 80,312 of NZ_JAHXBG010000027.1, forward strand.
ATGTAGCGGTCCTCGCCCTCGTACGTCTCGAGCGCCGCCGCGGCCCGCATGAGCCGCAAGGGCACCAGCTGCGGATCGGTGTGGACGATGGGGGAGGCCGGGCCCGCCTTCGAGCCGCCCTCCACCTCCACCCGCCCCGTGCGCAGCCCCTCGCCGCTGGTCCACACGTAGTGGTCCTCCAGCAGCGTCAGCTCCTGGCGCTGCACCCGGCCCTCCAGGTCCACGAGCGACAGCAGCTCGGCCCCCTGGGAGCACATGTGCCAGACCGAGCGCTGGCCGTGGTCTCCGGGAGGCCCCTCCACGGCTCGCACCCGGTAGAGCGCCTGCACCGCTTCCTTCAGCTTCTCTGGCGAGGGGTTGTTCATCCGTCGGCGAAGCCTAGCATGCACACGTGCGTCTCCCCGCTCTCGGAGCTAGCGTCCCTGTCCCATGAGCCGCTCACGGGGAAGAGGCACCGACTTCGAACACCACTTCGAGAGCGCACAGACGCTCGACGGGCTGCTGGAGCTCGCCGGCAGCTCCTGCGACACCACCGAAGTCATCGTCCGCATGCGCACTGCCCAGGCCGAGGGGCAGCCGCACACCGCCGTCATCCCCACCCTCTTCCCGAGGGAGCCGCGCTTCCCCTCGCCCGAGGTGGCCCAGCGGCTGTTCCAGAACCTGCTGGGGCTCTGGGACCTGGTGGCCGAAGGCAAGCCCCTCCGGACCGAGGAGGGGCCCCGGCCGCCCCGGCCCAGGAAGGTCAAGCCCGTGCCGCCCCCCGCATTCGCCCCCGGTGAGCCAGGGAGCGAATTCGTCGAGGCCGCCTGGCGTTATCTGGAAGACGACGAGAAGGAGCGGACCCGGCGGATGCACTCCTTCGACAACCGGCAGGGCGCGCTGCTGGGCACCCTTGACGGCATGGGCCTCACGGACGAAGGATACGCGGCAGCCCGCCACCTGCTCTTCGAACTGCACGCCATGTTGGAGCTGGGCTGGCCGCCGGGACTTGCCAGTGTGGACCCGGCGGTGCTGGAGAGGGAGGACACGGAGGCTCCGCCGGTGCCCGAGGCCCTCGCCGCTTACGCGGAAGAAGCGCTGTTCGAGGCGGAGCAGGATGAGGAGCACCCCCTCTCTGCCGAGGAGTCCGCGCGGGTGCGCACCCTGGTGCGACGCGGGCTGGCGGCGCTGTGGAAGGCCCGGAAGGGAAGTTGACGGATGGCACGAGACAAGGACGACAACGACGGCGGCGGTTTCTCCGGCAAGCGCAACAAGAGCTGGCGCGAAATCGACGCGATGCGAGGCAAGAGCAAGAGCCACTCGCGTCAGGATGACCCCGCCCAGCAGCGGATTGAACGCAGCGCCTCCTATCAGAAGTACAAGGCGGCCGCGGACGCCCTCTTCACCGGCGGCGAGCTGCCCCAGGGGCTGGCCGAGAAGTTCGACCCCGAGGGCAAGCGCAAGACGCAGAAGCAGGCCATGCAGAAGCTGCAGCAGGCCGAGTCCCGCCAGGAGTGGGTGCAGGGCGTCGTCGACTACCTGGAGAAGTACCCGGAGCTGCCCGAGGACGCGTACTTCCTGGACAGCCTGCTGGACCACCCCCGCGAGCGCATCGCCGACAAGGCGCTGGCGAAGCTGGAGGCCATGGAGGGCGAGGGCAAGCTGAAGACCAAGGTGCCCAAGAGCCTGGATGAGCGCCTCAAGTCCATCCAGCTCACCAGCATGGATCCGGAGATGCAGGGCCGCGCCAAGGCGCTGCGCGAGAAGCTCAAGGCCTGAGCCAGCAGCGGTACAATGGCGTCCATGACGCCTCAACAGCGCGAAGAGCTGGAGCGCGACGTCCGCCTTCTGTGTGAGCAGGGACAGCCGGAGCGCGCGGCCGAGACGGCCATCCGCGGGTATGGCCCGGAGATCCTCGGCGTGCTGCTGGCCACGCACCGGGACGAGGAGGTGGCCGACGAAGTCTTCTCCCAGTGGAGCGAGCGCCTGTGGAAGGGGCTCGGCGGCTTCACCTGGTCCTGCTCGCTGCGCACGTGGGCCTATACGCTGGCGCGCAACGTCTCCATCAGCTTCCAGCGCAACGCGCGCTTCCGCGAGCGGCTGCACCCGCCCATGCCGGACTCGGAGGCGCTGTCGGCCATCGCGCAGCAGGTGCGCACACAGACGAAGCCCTACCTGCGCACCGAGGCCAAGAGCAAGCTGGCCGAGCTGCGCGACAGCCTGCCACCGGAGGACCGCACGCTCCTGGTGCTGCGCATCGACAAGGGCCTGGAGTGGAAGGACCTGGCCCGGGTGATGCTGGGCGAGGAGGCCGAGGTGTCCGACGCGCAGCTCTCCAAGGAGTCCCAGCGGCTGCGCAAGCGCTTCCAGCTCCTCAAGGAGCGGCTCATCGAGCAGGGACGCAAGGAAGGGCTCATCCCCGAGGAGTGAGCCCGCGCCGCGGCCTCAGGGCCTGGACATGGACGGCATGACGATGGTCGACAGCCGCTCGGGGGCGCGGACGGCCTGGCGCGCCATCCACTCCTCGGACTGGCGGATCAGCGCCCGCCCCTCGTCCCCGCCCAGCAGCTCTCCGCGCCGGCGCTGGATGGACGTCATGGCCAGCGCCATGCCGTGCGCGCGCGCCGCCTCCTCCGCCACCGAGAGGTACCGCAGCGCCTCCGCGTCGTTCCCCTGTCTCCAGGCGACGCTGGCCCGGAGCATGGTGCCGAGCGGCGCCGCGGCCCAGCTCACCTGCTCGCGCTCCAGCGCCCTGGCCGCCCGGAGGACTTTGCGCAGCACGCGCGTGTCTCCGCCAGGCGCGGCCTCCAGCTCCACCAGCGCATCCCAGTAGCCGGTCTCGATGCGCAGGGCCGGCACGGCCATCAGCCCCGAGCGCAGCAGCAGGAAGCGCCTCGCACGGGTGATGGACAGCGCTCGCTGGCTCTCCCCCAGGTAGAGGGCGAGCCGTAGCTGCGCCGCGGAGTCCCGGTAGTGCTGGATGTGATAGCCGCGCTGCGTCCAGCCCTTCATGGCCGTGCGCAGCGTCTCCCTGGCTCGCTCGGGCTCATCCGCGACCAGGTGGACGAGGTAGTCGGTCGTCACGCGCACCATCGTCTCGCAGTGCAGGTTGCCTCGCTCGCGAGCTTCCTCGAGCAGCGACTTCACCAGCGCGGCCATGCGGGGGAACTCGCCCATATGCCACAGGCTGATGGCCCACTGGGTCCGCGCGAAGTCCAGCTCCCACGGCACTCCCGCGCAGCGCTCCTGGAGCACCGAGGTTGCCTCGCGCAGGAGCGGCTCGGCCTTCCGGTAGTCCCCACGCGTCATGGTGGAGATGCCCATGCTGAGCAGGGCCATCCCCAGCGCGTGCGGATGGCCCTCGTGCTCCGCGAGCTCCCGGGCCCGGCGCAGCAGGTGCTCGGTCTCCCCGGTGTCCCGGCCCCCGCGCAGCGCCTGGATGATGGCGTGCAGGGACAGGGCCCGGGAGAGCCGATAGGGCTCCCCCGCCTCGAGCGCCAGGAGCATGTTGCGCGTCTGGAAGTCCGCGGAGCGCAGGGGGTTGGTGATGGTCAGCCCCAGCGCCGCGGCCCAGGTGGTGTCGATGAGCCGCAGCGTCTCCTCGGGCAGCGCCGTGGCGGGCCGGAGCTGGAAGTCGAAGCCCCGCCGCCTGAGCCGGAGCTTGCGCACCGCCAGGGACAGCAGCGCTCCCACCGACGTGGAGGGCTGTGAGAGCCCCGCCTCGCGCAGCACGCGGGAAAGCACCTCCAGCCCCTCCTCCGTGTAGCCGCCCAGCAGGAGCTGCTCCATGGCCTGCCGACGATGCGCCAGCGCCTGGGCGGGCGCGCTCGCCTCCGCGACCTGGAGGTGCACCTTCGCCGCCTCCCGAGGCCTCCCCGCGCTGGAGAGCGCCTCTCCCATGCGGGCCTCGAGCGCATGCGCCTCATCCGCGGCCAGCGTCCGCGTCTCCAGCGCCGCGCGGTACAGCCGGGCCGCGCGATCGAAGGCCAGCACCTCGTGAGCCCGCGTGGCGGCCTGGACGGCGTAGCGCGCGGACTTCGGCAGCTCTCCCGCCTCGCGGAAGTGGAAGACGAGCTGCTCCAGCTCCGCGCGCCCGGACTCCTCCAGGGCCAGCGCGAGGCCCCGGTGGTGTCCCCGGCGCACCTGGGGCGCGAGTTGCGTGACGACCACCTCGCGGATGCGATCGTGGTAGGGCAGCAGCTCCTCGCGGCCCTCCACGCGCCGGACTCGCAGGAGCTGTCCCGCTCGGAGCAGGGCCAGGGCCTGGAGCTCCTCCTCTCCGCCCGGCGCCCCCGAGGCGGCGCGCGAGGCGCTCGTGCGTGCCAGGGGCTGGCCCGCCACGGAGATCACCTCCAGCAGCCGCCGCGCGGGCTCGGGCAACCGCTGCAGCCGGGCCTGGATGACGGCCTCCAGGCCCATCGGCATGTCACCGGGGCCGGCGCTCTCTCCAGCACGGGGGCTCGGCGCAGAGGACTCCTCGATGTACCGGGCCAGCTCCGTGAGGAAGAACGGACTGCCGCGCCCCTCCGAGGCCAGCGCTGGCGTCGTGGGCAGTGCCTGCGCGCCCGTGCCGAGCAGCGCTTGCATCAGCGCCTCCGACTCGGTCGCCTCCAGCTCGCCCACCTCCACGTCGTGCAGGGCGAGCGAGGTGTAGGGCTCCTCGCGCAGCGCCCGGAGGAGTGTCGACAGGGCCGGGCTCGTCTCCGCCTCGTCCTGACGGTAGGAGGCGAGCAGCAGCAGGGCCGGCGCGGATGGAGGGCGCAGCACCTCCAGGAGCAGGGCCACGCTGTCGAGGTCTCCCCACTGGAGATCATCGATGAAGAGCACCAGCGTCCCACGGCCCGCCAGGCCCACGAGCAGCTCTCGCAGCGCCAAGGCGCCGCGCCGGCGGAGCTGGGCCGGCTCTCCCGTCTCGAGCCGGCCCGGCACCGGCGCTCCGGGCAGCTGCCCGAGCACGGGAAAGAGCCTCGCCAGCGCGCCGAGCTCCGGCGGGAGCAGCGCCTTCAGCTCCTCGCGAGGCAGCCGCCGCAGGTACCGGCAGAGCGCGTCGACGAGGCTGTCGAGCATCTTGTAGGGCACGGACTCCTGCTCGAAGCAGCGGCCGGAGAGCACCACCCGCTCCGGCTCCGAGCCCCGCGCCTGCAAATCCTCGAGGAAGCGGTTGGCCAGCGCGCTCTTGCCCATGCCCGAGGGGCCGTGGAGGAGCGCGATCGCCGTGCGGCCCTCCCGCGAGTCCGTGAGCGCCTGCTCGAGCCTCTGGAGATGAACGGAGCGCCCGACGAAGGCCGCGCCGTGAGACGCGGGCCGCTCTCCCAGGCGAGGCCGGGCATCGGAGCGCGCCAGCCGCTCCAGCACCTCGGCTCCCGAGGGACGCTGCTCGGGAGCGGGCGCGAGCAGGTCCAGGCAGAGCGTCTCGAGATCCTCCGGCACTCCCTGGGAGAAGGTGCTCGGCGGCGGAGGCGGCGCGTTGGCCGGAGCCTTGATGGTGGGCGGGCGGCCCGTCAGCGCCTCGTAGAGCATCACCCCGACGGAGTACCAGTCCGCCGCGGGCCCGATGGGCTGGGCCGCGGCCTGCTCGGGAGACATGTAGCGAGGAGTCCCGGCGCCCTTCGCCTCCTGGAGCGCCGCCGCCATGTCCGTCACCAGGCCGAAGTCCAGCAGCACCACCCGTCCACCGTCCGCGACCATCACGTTGGAGGGCTTGATGTCCCGGTGCAGCTTCCCCGCGCCGTGCAGGAAGCCGAGCCCCTCGGCGAGTTGCCGGAGCGCATCCCGCAGGCGCTCCTCGTCGAACGGGCGCTCCGAGCCCGCCGGAGTCCGCACGGCGTCCAGGAAGGAGCGGCCCCGGATCAGCCCCATCGTGAGGAACCACTGCTCCCCGTCCGAGTGCAGCTCGTAGAACTGCACGAGGTTGGGGTGGGCCACCCCCGTGAGCGTGCGGAACTCCTGCTTGAAGAGCAGGAGCGCGCTCGGATCCCTCCGGCGCATGAGCTTGAGCGCCACCACCGCGTTGCGCTCGCGATCGTGCGCCTCGAACACCGCCCCGAAGGCCCCGGCGCCGAGCTGACGCTGGAGCACGAAGCGCTCGGAGCTCCAGCCTCGGACGAGCTCGGCCTTGCCGGACACCGCGGTGTCCGAGGTGAGCCCGCTCACCGGTGCGTCGGATACGTGCGCCAGCTCGCGAAGGAATGCGAGCGTCGAAGAACCTTCCCTGGAGACATCCTGGTCGCTCACGCCCGCAGCGTACTCCTTGCGCATGACGGACGCAGGACGCGGCGCGGCGCGGGCCTCGCTACTGGAGGCCCACACACCCACGGATTAGCGTCAGCGCAACTTTCTCCAGGAGCTGAACGCCACTGTCGAGGCTCAGCGGTTGATGACGAAGCCGCAGGCCGAGTCGAGCACCACCTTCGCCCCGGAGAGCGCCTTCAGCAGACGCTCGTAGTGCGTGCGCTCCGCGTCCAGCTGCTCCTCGAGCGCCTCGGCCTTCAGCCCCTGGTGCCCCAAGGACAGCCGCATCCGCTCCAGCGCGGCGTCGCGCTCGGCCTCGATGGCCTTGCGCGCCTTCGCCGCCAGCCTGCCCAGCTCCGCCTCGGCGGCCTTCTGGCCCACCGGCACCGCCGTGTCCACGAAGGCGCCGATGTTCGGGAACGCCCGCGACACCTCGTCCCCCTTGAGCGCGCGCCCGTCCGCCTCCAGCACCGGCAGCAGGCTCGCGTCCGCCTTGGCCCCGCCCGGCGCCTCCGCCACCGCCACGTGCAGCAGCGTCCGCTCCAGGAAGCGCGCGAGCTGACGGCTCGGCACCCGGGCGCCCGGCGAGGTGTCCTCCGGCTCGGGCAGCTGCACGTGGTAGAGCAGCTCCAGCCCTCGCGCCTTCAGCGGCCCGCGCTTCTCCAGGAAGCGGAACCCGCTGCGCCCGTACGGCCCGTCCCGCAGGAAGCCGAACAGCGCCTCCACCAGCGAGTGCCCCGTGGCGAAGTACTCCAGCTCCTCGGCCTCCACCGCCGTGTCGCGCCAGAAGGTGCCCAGCACCGTCCGGTCCTCCATCACGTCCAGCCCCGGCAGCCCCTCCACGTTCAGCGCGTGGCCGAAGTGGAAGGCGCACTGGAAAGCCTCCACCTCCTCGTCCGTGTCCACCCGGATGCCCACCCGCTTGGCCAGCTCGGTGACGGTCTCCTCCAGCCGCTCGTCCAAGTCCCTCGCCACGCCCCAGAGCCCGTCCTCCAGCGGCTGAGCCTCGTCCTCCTCCTCCTCGTCCTCCTCGATGCCCATGCGCGCCTGCGCGCGCTTCACCAGCCGCTCCACCGCCGGCTTGTCGAAGGAGCGCAAGTCCAACAGCGGGTCATACGCGCGCTTCACCTGCGCCCGCGCCGCCTCCACCTTCGCCTTCAGCTCCGCCGCGTACGCCACGCGCGCCTCGCGCGGCAGCAGCGCCAGCTCCGCCAGCCGGTCCTCCACCTCCTCCAGCACCGCGTCCAGGCCGCCCACCGTCTCGCCGAACACGCCCACCGCGTCCGCCAGCAGCATCAGTACGTCCGAGGCCAGCGTCCCCGCCGGATCGAACACGTGGATCTCCACCGGCTTCGTCTGGCCGATGCGGTCCAGGCGGCCGATGCGCTGCTCCACCGTCGCGGGGCTCCATGGCAGGTCGTAGTGCACCAGGTGGTGCGCGAACTGGAAGTTGCGGCCCTCGCCGCCCACCTCCGTGCAGACCAGCACCAGCGGGCCCTCCGGGTCCCGGAAGCGCGCCACCTGCCTGTCACGCTCCACCAGCGGCAGGTCTCCATGGTAGCCGAGCGCCTCGATGCCCTCGCGCCCCAGCTCCGTCTGCAGCGCCTCCAGCGTGTCGCGGCTCTCGGTGAAGACGAGCACCTTGGCCGCCGCCTCCGAGGCCCAGATGCCGCGCAGCACGCCGAGGAACGCCACCAGCTTCGCATCCCTCGCCGGCAGCTTCAGGTCCGCCGCCTTGAGCGCCGGGTTGGCCTTCACCGCGCCCGTGAACGCCGCGGCGCTGGACTCCAGCCGGCGCAGCACGTTGGCCAGGGGCGCGCCGCGCAAGCTCGACGCCGCCAGCGCCGCCAGCGCCGCGTCACGCGTCTTCAGCTCCTCGGCCGTGGGCTTCACCGCGTGGCGGTGCAGCCGCCGCGTGGAGAAGCCGCCCACCACCGCGCGCCGGTTGCGCACCAGCCGATCCGACAGGCTGTACGTCTCCGCCAGGTGCTCCAGCAGCGCCTCCTTCTCCTTGAGCGCCTGGAGCTTCGCGTCCTCCGGGAAGCGCCTGGCCAGCGCCTTCACCGCCTTGGCCGGCTCGTTGCCCTCCAGCAGCGCGCGCACCGCGCTGGACAGCTCCTCCTGCCGCGCCAGCCGCTGCTCGAAGCCCTTCACCGTGGGCGCCGTCGCCGCGTCGATGAGCGTGAGCAGCCCGTGGTACTCGGCAGGGTCCAGCTGCATGGGCGTGGCCGTGAGCAGCAGCAGGCCCCAGCTGTTGCCCGCCAGCGCCTCGGCCGCCTCGAAGGCCTTCTCGCCCTTCAGGTGGTGCGCCTCGTCGATGATGACCAGGTCCCAGAACGCGTCCTCCTCGGCCACCGCGCGCCGGTGCTCCTCGGTGCGCGAGAGCATCTCCAGGCTCGTCACCACCAGCGGGAAGCGCTCCCACGGGGACACGTCCGGCTGCTCCTTCAAGGACTGCGCGTAGCGGTCCGAGTCCATCAGCGTGAAGAGCTGGTTGAACTTGTGGAACAGCTCCACCAGCCACTGCACCGTGAGGTGGCTCGGCGCCACCACGAGCACGCGCCGCGCCAGCCCCGACAGCCGCAGGGCGCTGAACACCATGCCCGCTTCAATCGTCTTGCCCAGGCCCACCTCGTCCGCGAGCACGAAGCGCGGCCGGCGCGCCGACAGCACCCGCTGCACCACGCCCACCTGGTGCGGCTTCACCATCACCCGGCTGGCCAGCAGCGCCCCCAGCGCGTCGCAGCGCCGCTCGTCGTCCAGCACCAGCGCCTGCTTGCGCAGCATGAAGGCCTTGGCGTCCCCCACCCGGCCCTCGCGCAGCGTGGAGAGCAGATCCGAGCGCGGCGGCAGCGCGCGCACCTCGGACTCCGGCATCTCGTCCTCCTCCCCCGTGTCCGCGTAGCGGATGACGTAGCGCCGCAGGCCTCGAGCGCCGGGCTCCTCCCGCACCACCGTGGCCTGTCGCCCCTTGGTGGTGACGATGGGCTCGCCAGTCGGCAGCGCGTAGGACACCAGCGCGCCGCCCTTCGTGGACACCAGCACCGGCGCGTCCTCCCGAGCAGGGAAGAAGACGACCGCCTTGGCGCCTCCCTCCTCGAGCATGGCGAGATGCCCCACGCCCCACTCGGGCTGGGGGAGGTAGCGGACCTTGATTCCTTCGACGAGGGGCATAGGCACTCAGAAGAGGTGATCGGACAGAAAGGGGGCTCGCCTCTTAACGCTCCGCCTTCGCGAAGGCCATCCCGCAGCGCGGGGCCTCGTCAGAGCGAAGCCGCACGCCGTCCGCTCGCTCGACCCGACCTGTTGAGTCACCCCGCGAGCTCCGCGCCCGGCTCGCGCGCGCCAGCTCCCGCGCTCGCGATCAGCCGCCTCCGACCCGCTTCGCTCGCTCGCCTTCTCGCTTCCAAAACCCCGGCGCCATACCCCTGCGGGCTCATCGTCTCCCGGGCCTTCCAGTGAGACCCTGTTTTCGCGAGCCTGATGCAGACTGGGAAGTCAAGAAAACCTTGGTGAGATATTGCTTTGACCCGTGCGGGAGACGATCCCAAAACGTCCTGTTTTCTCAATTGTTGGAGCGAAACAGGGCGATTTCGAACGGCCCACATTCAACACACCCGGATATTTTTCTTACTTGTTGAATTGTTCTGTTCGAAACGGATATTCTTTTTATGGCTCGAAAATGACTCTTCCGGTGAAAGCCGGAAATGATGAACCTCTGGTAAGCTCAGATTAGTAGAGCAAACAGGGGACATAACAGAAAACCGGAGTGCCCTCTCACTCCGGTGATTCGCAAGGAGGGGCCACCATGCGTGAGACGACCGAGACACTGGCAACGAAGTTCGAGACCACCCATCGGGTGGGGTTGCCGGGCGTCGGACTCCTGCTCGCCGCTCTTGCCGCCTTTGCTTCCGCCTGTGGTCCCCAGGACGAGGCGGGCACCCCGGACGAGCTGAGCATCCAGGCGCAGGCCATCGATGACGATGACGACAGCGATGACCGCCGCCGTCCCCCCCGTCGTCGGGCGGCAACGCGGTGGGCATCTCGCTCCTGGTGGAGGACGGCACGGCCACCCCGCTGCGCCTGAAGGCCGGCCAGGCCTTCTTCATCAACCAGATCGATCTGCGCGCGACGGCCACCTCCACTCACGACGAGGGCGTGCGTGGGCTGGACCGGACGGGCGACTTCAGCGGCCTGGGCTGGGGCGGCCTGCGCCTGGCCGAGGAGTCCTTCGAGCTGCTGGCCGGGCCGGACGGCTACAAGCGCCGCCGCTTCTACCGGGACGCCGCGTGGATGGACGTGCCCAGCTACTTCATGGTGGAGCAGGTGGACGCCCGCGGCCACCTCGTTGCCCTGCCCATCATCCTGAACGCGGGCTCCAACGATAAGCGCCGCGAGGACGACGACTTCTTCGTCCGCCGCTTCCGCGCCATCCAGTGGACGTACGGCTGCGTGAGCGAGTCGAGCTGCGTCGGCGCCAGCAACTTCCTGCAGGAGGCGCTGGTGGAGCTGCGCAACGCGCGCACCCCCTGCAAGAGCAAGAACTTCACCCTCCACCCGAGCACCAAGGCGCTGCGCCTGCGCTGGTCCCTGCGCCCGGTGGCCCCCTACACCATCCCCGTGGAGCAGGTGGCCCAGCCGGCCTACGCCTACGGCTTCGACATCGACGTGAACGCCATCACGCCTCCGCGTGCGGATGGCACCTACGCGCCGGGTACGTCCATCCAGTTCCGCCTCACCCTGAAGGACGGCGCCGGCCGCCGCCTGCACCCCCAGGGCTCGCTTCCCACGTATAATGAGGTCATCTCCGGCTCCGTCGAGTCGGGCATCCAGTACTACCAGGCGTTCTTCGATCCGACGGCGACCTACTACCGGCGCAAGCACCGCGAGCGCATGCTGATGACGCAGATCATCGGACCGGCTCAGCTCATCAAGCCCATCCGCTCCATCATCGACATGGAGGGGTTCCTGGGCCCCAACGACGTGCAGACGCTGGGCACGTTCGAGCGCGACGGGGTGTTCTCCCAGTTCCAGACCTTCCCCCCCGGCAACGATCTGTTCGGCGGCGCGTTCGATCCGGCCCACCTGGGCTGGGCCGCTCCGGTGAGCGACGCGTGGACCTATGACATCCCCGCCAACGCCGTGCCGGGCACCTATCTGGTCACCGTCAAGGGCCGCCGCACCTTCATGGGCGAGGACCTGCCGGCCAGCAAGACCATCGAGATCCAGGTCGGCACCCGGCAGCGCACCACCGCGCCGCTGACCACCGGCCCCTGCAACAGCTGCCACAGCCAGGGCGGCGAGCTGAGCGCCGTGCTCCACGGCAACGACAACCGCGCCGCCTGCTCCGGCTGCCACACGCCGCTGGGCTTCGAGCTCGAGGGTCCCATCTTCGTGCGCGTGCACTTCATCCACTCGCGCTCGGACCGCTTCGACGCCGAGCTCGCCCAGTGCAGCAAGTGCCACCTGAGCAAGGAGAGCATCCAGCGCACCAGCAAGGCTGCATGTTTCTCCTGCCACAAGACCTGGTCCCGGCAGCACGAGGCCCAGTTCGGCCCGATCAAGAACATGTATGTGGGTGGTGGACGGGAGTCCTTCCAGCAGTGCACCAGTACCTGCCACACTACGCACCCGAAAAGCGGCCTCTAGCCGCCCCCAACCTATTCAGGAGGTCCTCCATGGCACAGGTGAAGATGCAGACGGCTCGAACCTCGGAGAAGGAGCCCGTCGCGGCCGCGGAGGACCTGCTGAAACAGCTGGGCGGTTTCCAGCCCAAGCTGGTCATGTTGTTCGCCTCGCGTGAGCGCGACCAGAGCGCGCTCAACCGCGCCGTGCGCGAGCGCCTGCCCAAGGGCTGCCGCCTGCTGGGCGCCACCACCGCCGGAGAGCTGGACAACACCGGCATCTACTCTGGCCAGGTGGTCATCGGCGCCCTGGCCGGTGACTTCGACGTGGGCCTGGGCATGGGCGTGGGCCTGAGCTCCGACGCGGTGTCCGCCGGCGCCACCGCCATCCGCAAGGCCTGCGAGGAGCTGGGCGTGCGGCAGGCGGACCTGGATCCGCGCAAGTACGTGGGCCTGGTGATCGACGACGGCTTCCGCTACAAGAAGGAGGAGCTGCTGCTCGGCATCCTCGAGAAGAACCAGACGCTGGTGCTCGTGGGCGGCGGCGCCAGCGACGACAACCGCGACATGAGCAAGCAGTCCGCGCAGCTGCACGTGGACGGCGAGGTGGCCACCGACGCCGTCGTCGTCGGCCTGTTCCGCACCAACGCGCCCTTCGCCGCCCTGCGCTCGCACTGGTACATCCCCACCGGCGAGCGCATGACCATCACCAAGGTCGACGAGACGCACACGCGCGCGCTGGAGATCGACGGCAAGCCGGCGGCCCTGCGCTACGCGGACCTGCTCGGGTGCCAGCCGGCGGAGCTGGAGTTCGGCACCCCGAAGGGTTTCGCCGTCCGCCCGACCGCACTCCGAGTGGGGCGCGAGTACTTCATCCGCGCGCCCTGGAAGCCCATCCTCGAGGACAACTCCATTCTTTTCGCCAACTTGCTGGAGGAGGGCTCGGAGCTGGAGCTGATGAAGATCGGCGACATGGCCGGAATGACGAAAACCTTCTTCACCGAGGAGCTGCCCAGGCGGGTACACAACCCCCAGGCCGCCCTCCTGTTTCACTGCGGTGGGAGAATGTGGTACGCGAGCGCTACAGGTAAGGTGCCGGAGCTAGCCCAGACCTTGCGCTCCGCGCCCACGGCGGCTGGAATGAATGTGCACTTCGAGATCTACTCGGGGTTCCACATCAACACCACGCTGACCGTGCTGGCGTTCGGATCCAACTGATGAGCCTCTCCCCCACCGCGCAAACCGAAAGCCCAACCCACCGCATCCTCCTCCTGACCAGCGAGCGTGAGACCGAACAGGTCCAGAGCGCGCTGCGCCGCTCGGCGCCGCAGGCCCAGGTGGAGCGTGTCACCAGCGCCGACGCGCTCACCACGGCGCTGGCCAGGCCGTGGGCGCTGGCGGTGATCGGCACCGAGGCCCCTGGGCTGTCACTGGCCCAGGTGCAGGCGGTGTGGAAGGACAAGGGTGGCACCACGCCCTTCGTGGTGCTGTCGCAGAAGTGGAGCGACGACACGCTGGCGGCCGCCACGCAGGCCGGCGCGTGCGACTACCTCACCGAGGAGCAGCTGGGGCGGCTGGGGCTGGTGCTCGCGCGCGAGCAGCGCATGCGCTCCAGCCAGAACCGCCACGAGTCCTCCGAGGAGGAGCTCAAGCAGACCAACTGGCTGCTCAACACCATCATCGACAGCCTGCCCTTCATCCTCTTCGTGAAGGATGCCAGGGAGCTGCGGCTCAAGGTGGCCAACAAGACGTTCGCCGACTCCTTCAAGGTCACCAAGGACTGGCTCATCGGGAAGCTGGACCACGACTACTTCCCCCAGGACCAGGCCGACGCCTTCGTGAAGGATGATCGCGAGGTCATCGCCACCAAGCGCATCAAGGTCTTCGACGAGGTGGCGCGCGTCGTGGATCAGGACCGCCGCTTCGGCACGCGCAAGGTGCCGCTCATGGACGAGAAGGGCGAGGTCCGCTTCGTCATGGGCGTCACGGAGGACATCACCGAGCGCCGCCAGAGCGAGGACGTGCTGCGCGCGTCCAAGGCGGAGCTGGAGGCGGCCAACAAGAAGCTGGCCGAGAGCCTCGAGGAGCTCAAGCGCTCGCGCTCCGTGTCCGCCCGCTCGCTGGCCAGCTACCAGCAGCGCGCCCTGCAGATGGAGATCATCCGTCAGCAGAACGAGGACCTGGACAGGCTCGCCACGGAGCTGGCCATCGCCAAGCGCAACGAGGAGGAGCGCGCCCGCGAGGCCGAGGCCGCCGCCCGCCTCAAGAGCGAGCTCCTGGCCAACTTCAGCCATGAAATCAGAACGCCCCTCAACGGCATCATCGGCTACTGCGACCTGCTGATGCGCGAGGAGGGCAGCCGGCTCACCGCGCACGGCCGGCGCGACCTGAACGTCGTCAAGACGAACGCCAAGACGCTGCTGGCGCTGATCAACGACATCCTGGACCTGTCCAAGATCGAAGCGGGCCGCGTGGAGGTGGTCGTCGAGCGCGTGGACGTGCAGGAGCTGGCCGAGGAGTGCCTGGCCACGGTGCGCGAGTACCTGAAGGGCAAGGACGTCGCGCTGACGATGAACATCGAGGAGCGCGCGCGCTACCTGCAGACGGACGCGCTGAAGCTGCGGCAGGTGATGCTCAACCTGTTGAGCAACGCGGCCAAGTTCACCGAGTCCGGCGAGGTGGCGCTGGGGACCAGGGCCGAGGGCAACGAGCTGGTCATGACGGTGGAGGACACCGGCGTGGGCATCCCGGCCGACCAGGTGGACTACATCTTCGAGAAGTTCCGCCAGGTGGACGGCTCCACCACGCGCAAGGTGGGCGGCACGGGCCTGGGCCTGGCCATCGTGCGCGAGCTGAGCAAGGTGCTGGGCGGCAACGTCACCGTCACCAGCGTGCTGGGCCGCGGCTCCACCTTCACGGTGCGGCTGGCCGGCGTGCTCGAGAGCGCCGGGCCCATGCCGTCGGCGCCCTCGGCCAACGCCGCGCCGGAGCAGGAGCCGGTGGCGGTGGAGGAGGTGGCCGCGAAGCTGGCGCCGCTGGCCGCCGGCAGCACGGTGCTGGTGGTGGACGATGATCCGCTCATGCAGCAGCTGGTGGTGGGCCAGCTGGAGCCCGCCGGCTTCAAGGTCATCCCCGCCGGTGATGGCGTGATGGCGCTGCGGCTGGCGCGCGAGGCGAAGCCCCAGGCCATCATCCTGGACATCCACCTGCCCCGGCTGGACGGCTGGTCCGTGCTCAGCCAACTCAAGAGCGAGCCGGGCCTGGCCAGCATCCCCGTCATCCTCGTGTCCGTGGAGGAGCAGCGCGCGCGCGGCTACTCGCTGGGCGCGTGCGAGTACCTGGTGAAGCCGGTGGAGCCGGACCGCCTGGTCGAGGTGGTGACGCGCACCCTGGGCAACGCGGCCCTGGCCAGCGGCGAGGTGCTGGTGGTGGACGACGACTCCAGCACGCGCGAGCTCGTCAGCCGCAGCCTGCGCCGCGCCGGCTTCTCCACCTCCGAGGCCCACAGCGGCGAGGACGCCCTGCTCAAGGCGCGCGTGTCGCCGCCGGTGCTCGTGGTGCTGGACCTGATGATGCCCAACCTCGACGGCTTCGAGGTGCTGCGGCGGCTGCGCTCGGAGAACCTCCACATGCCGGTGGTGGTGCTCACCGGCAAGGAGCTGGACGTGCGCGAGCAGTCCACGCTGCGCGACGGGCTGATCGCCTTCGTGCGCAAGGGCGGCCACGCCATCGACGAGGTGATTGGCCAGGCCAAGACGCTGCTGCTCCAGAAGCGCGCGGCCGTCAACGGCCGGCCGCCCCGCATCCTCTACGTGGAGGACAACCCGCAGAACCGCGACATCGTCCGCCGCTACCTGGGCAACAACTACGAGCTGCTCGAGGCCGAGGACGGTGAGCACGGGCTGGAGCGCGCCCAGCGCGACACGCCGGACCTGGTGCTGATGGACCTGTCGCTGCCGCGCGTGGACGGCTGGGAGGCCACGCGCCGCATCCGCGCGCTGCCGGCGGCCATCTCCAAGGTCCCCGTCATCGCCGTCACCGCCCACGCCGGCCGCGAGTACCAGGACAAGGCCCTGGCCGCCGGCTGCACCGCCTACCTCACCAAGCCCCTGGATCGGGACCAGCTGCTGGATACCATCCGCAAGCACCTGGGGAAGAGCCATGCCTGAGGGGGTGCTCCGCGTGCTGGTCGTGGATGACGACCCGGATCTGCTGGATCTGGTGGCGCGCTCGCTGCGCGCCTACGGCATCGAGGTGGAGACGCACCTGTCCGCATTGGGCGTCTCCACCCGCATCCGCGAGTCCAGGCCGGACGTGGTCCTCATCGACGTGAACTTCCCCTCCCTCAAGGGAGACAAGGTGGTGTCGCTGGCGCGCTCCCAGGCGCCAGCGGGGACCAAGTTCATCCTCTATTCGGCCTCGGATGAGTCCCAGCTTCGCGCGCTCGCCAGCACCTCGGGCGCGGATGGCTACCTCTCCAAAAGCGTCCAGGGAGCCGAGCTTGCGCAGAAGATCGAATCCTTCCGCCACAAGCCTCCCCGCCCCACGCCCGTGCCGCTGGTCTGAGTTCCGCTGTTTCAATGACTCGGCTGTCTGTCTTCTCTTGAATTCGCCCGTACGCTCTGGAGGGCCAAGCCTTGCGGACCCCTGACTACAGTGAGGCTGAAAAGTTACGCCGCCAACTGGAGTCCCCCATGTTCAACCCGCTGCTGAAGAAGTGGGTGGGCAAGGGGGAGCTCGACTACGAGGTGTATCTGAAGACGGGCACGCTGCTGCACCTGCAGACGCCGTCGGAGGAGCTCGTGCACCACGACGAGCTGCTCTTCCAGGTGACACACCAGGCGCAGGAGCTGTGGCTCAAGCTCATCTCCCAGGAGGCGGTGGAGGTGGTGGCGGAGATGGATGGCGATCTGCTGTGGCCGGCCACGGGGCGGCTGGAGCGGATGCTGCGCACCATGCGCTGCCTGGTGGCGGAGATGAACATCCTGGAGACGATGACGCCGGACACGTATCAAATCATCCGGCGCAGCCTGGGCAACGGCAGCGGGCAGGAGTCTCCGGGGTACAACGCCATGCGGGTGTCGGCGGAGGCCATGGAGGCGGCGCTGGAGCGGGTGCTGCGGCGGCGCAACCTGCGGCTGGTGGACGTCTACAAGGTCGGCTCGTTCGGCGCGGAGGACCTCAAGCGCATCTGCGAGCAGTTCGTGGACCTGGACGAGCTGTTCCAGACGTGGCTGTACACGCACTACCAGATGGTGCGCCGCATCATCGGCGTGGACCGCTCCATCAAGGCGCTGGACGGACTGCCGACGCAGGTGCTGGCGGGCCGCATGACGCTGCCGCTCTTCCGCAAGCTGTGGGAGGTGCGCGTGGAGATGACGAACGCGTGGCGGCGTGACGGTGGCTACGCGCCGGGCACGCGGCGGGCCTCGGGCACGCACCCGGCGGTGCCTCCCGCGGCGCACGCTCCGAACGCCTCGGGGCTGATCGCCGAGGCGGTGAGCGCCCACGCCGCGAGCGTTCCCCCTCCGGCTGCGTTCGCTCCCCCGGAGCCCTCGCCGCTGACGGCCTCCGCGCAGGCCCTGGCGGCGGCCGCAGCCGTCGTGGATCCCGCCTCCGCTCCCAGCGAGCCTGCCGTGGCGGGTGTGCCCGCCGTGGTGAGCATGGCCCCGCCGGAGGCGCCCGTGGACGATCCGTGGTCCCGGCCCGAGCCGCCCCGCCGCGGGCAGGCCACCCAGGGCGCGCCCCCGCCCGTGGCGCCCGCGGCTCCACCCGAGGTGGACCCGAACGATCCGTGGTCCAAGCCCGAGCCGCCCACCTCGCGCCGCGCCGCGCAGGCCCAGGAGGAAGCGAACGCGGGTGGCGGTCCGCAGTGGTCCCGCCCGCCGAAGGACCAAGGACCGTTCTGACATGGACACGACGCTCGCGGCGATCCGCGCCGAGTTTCCGCTGCTGGAGAAGTGCACCTACCTCAACAGCAACTCCACGGGCGCGTTCCCGCGGGGCATGGACGGGGTGTTGCAGCGCTACTCGCAGACGCTGCAGAACTGGCGGGACGAGGCGTGGGAGGGCTGGTGGGCGGACTGGCTCGGCTACATGGACGCGGTGGCGCGCTTCATCGGCGGGCCGGTCGGCTCGGTGGTGACGGACACCAACCTCACGACGCTGCTGGGCCGCCTGGCCACGTGCTTCGACTACCAGGGCGCGCGCAACCGCGTGGTGATGACGGACCTGGAGTTCCCCACCGTGCCCTTCCTGTGGAAGGGCTTCGGGCGCTACGGCGCGCAGGCGGTGGTGGTGCCCTCCGAGGGCGGGAGGATGGACGAGGAGCGGCTGTGCGCGGCCATCGATGAGCGCACGCTGCTGGTGAGCATCGCCCACGCCAGCTTCGCCACGGGCGCGCTGGTGGACCTGGCGCCCGTCATCCGGCGCGCGCGAGAGGTGGGAGCGCTGGTCATCGTGGACGCGTACCAGTCGGTGGGCGCGGTGCCCATCGACGTGGAGGCGCTGGGCGTGGACTTCCTGCTGGGGGGCGCGCACAAGTGGATGTGCGGCTCCACGGAGAGCGCCTTCCTGTACGTGCGGCCGGCGCTGCTGCCCACGCTGCGGCCGGCGGCCACGGGGTGGATCGCCGGGGAGAACCCGCTCAACTTCGAGCCGGCGCGCGACTGGGCGAGCACGGCGCGGCGGCTGGCGAGCGGCACGCCGGCGGTGCTGCCCTCGCAGCTGTCGCGGGTGGGGCTGGAGCTGCTGGCGACGGTGGGGATGCCCACCATCCGCACGCACTCGCTGCGGTGCACGGCGCGGGTGATGGAGCGCGCGGAGGAGGCGGGCCTCACGGTGGTGACGCCGCGGCAGGACGCCCGTCGCGGCGGCGTGGTGGCGCTGCGCTTCCAGGGAGACGCGGAGGTGACGCGCCGGATGGTGGCGCGGGGCTTCATCTGCAGCTACCGGGGCGCGCTGCGCGTGGCGCCGCACTTCTACAACACGCTGGAGGAAGTGGACCGCTTCATGGACGCCCTGGTGGCGGAGGCTCGGAGGGAGAAGGCATGAGCAGCCTGGAGTTTTCACCCCGCGCGCTGCTGCACCTGCTCTTCAACGGTGCGCGGGCCATCGACGTGGTGGAGACGGCGTACCGGCTGGGGCTGCTGGAGGCGCTGGAGGCCGGCCCGGTGACGCTGGGGGCGCTGAGCCAGAAGTACGGCATGGTGCCCGGGCGGCTCTACAAGTTCCTGGACTGCCTGGAGAGCCTGGGGCTGGTGAAGCGCGAGCAGACGACGGACGCGCTCGTCGAGGCGCGCTACACGGCGGTGCCGGGCCTGCGCGCGGCGGCCGAGAAGGTGGTGGGGCCGCAGTCGCTGGAGCGGGACAGGGAGAAGTACGCCTGGAAGGCGCTGCACGGCCACCTGCCGGAGGTGCTGCGCGGGGAGAAGAGCATGCCCCGGGAGTCCTTCGACTGGCCGCCGCAGACGCCCGAGCAGGTGGCGGGCTTCGAGGCGAGCATGGCCGCGGGGCTGGGCCCCATCCTCGAGGTGTTCCGCACGCACGGCCCCAGGCTGTGGGGCGCGGGGCAGAGGCTGCTGGAGGTGGGCGGCGGGGACGGCTCGCTGGCGGCGCACCTGCTGGAGCAGCACCCCGGGCTGAAGGTGGACGTGTACAACCTGCCGGCCACCGAGGCGCTGGTGGCGCGCACGCGGGAGAAGCACGGCCTGGGCGCGCGGCTGGGCTTCGTGGGTGGGGACTTCCTGAAGGAGCCGCTGCCCAAGGGGTATGACGCGCTCTCCTTCGTGCGGGTGCTGCACGACTGGCCGGCGGAGACGGCGCGCGAGCTGATGAAGGCGGCGTACGCGGCGCTGCCCTCGGGCGGGCGGCTCCTCATCTGCGAGGAGTTCCGGACGCCCGAGCGGCTGACGGCGCAGTTCTTCTGGTCCTACTTCCTCATGGGCGTGGACAGCTGCGTGAGCCGGCTGCGCGAGGTGGAGTACTACCTGCAGGCGCTGAAGGAGCTGGGCTTCCGGGCGCCCGAGGTGCTGCCGGGCCCGTTCGAGCTGGTGGTGGCCACGAAGCCCTGAAGCGGCAGGCTGGGATGGGACGCAGCCAACCCACCCCAGCCTACCCGAACGTGCCGCTGCACTCGTGAAGTTGGGGGAAGGGGGCAGAGGGGTCCAATCCACGAATGCAACGGCAGTCTGCGCTCTCCACGAGGAGCGCCGCTACCGTCCCCCGGGGCAATGAGGTGAGCCGCCCGGGCTCAGCGGCCCGTGTTCGCCCCATTACCGTCCGAGCCGCCCGTGCCACCGCCGTTGTTCCCCGCGCCGCCGGTGCCCGAACCCGTGTTGCCGCTCGGGCCCGAGGTGCTCGAGCCGCCGACACCCGAGCCGCCGATCCCCGTGCCCGAAGCGCCGCTGCTCTCGCCCGAGCCCGAGCCGCCGGTGCCGCCACGGGTGCCACCGCCCGAGCCGCTCGTGTCGGGGCTCGGGTTGAACGGCGTTCCCACACCGGAGCCCCTGGCGCCGGAGCCGGTCGCTCCGCCCTCGCCGCCGCTGGTGGTGCCGGTGTCCTGGCCCGTCTGCTCACCCGTCCGCTCCGCCGACTGCGAGCCCTTGCATCCCCAGCCCAGCAGCGTAGTGGCCGCCACCGCACCGACGAGCAGCGTGCTCCGAAAACCCTTCGTCCGCATGTGCGCTCACTCCCGTGTAAGAAGCGGGCACGAGGATGGGGCTCCTCCCGACAACACGGCATTGTCCTCAGGCTCAGGGCCAATGTGCCGCCGGCGAACAGTGCAGCCCCTGCCTCCCCGCCGCCGCTCCAGGCCAACTGGTCCGACAGGCATACCAGTTCGGACGAAAGCGCCGAGGGAGAGCGCTCTACCCTTTGATTGATGCCCCGGGGGCCTTGCGGTAGAGGGCCGACTGCACCCGAGGACCATGGACACTCCCCAGACGCAGGGAACACAGGCTCCGGCTTCGGACCCGGTGGAGGCGCGCTGGGTCCGGTACGCGCTCTTTCTCGCGCTGGGGCTGCCCGCGTTCCTGCCCCTCAACTTCGTCTATCGCTTCGGGGTGAACGTCCCCTTCTGGGACCAGTGGGAGTTCGTGCCCCTGCTGGTGAGCTTCCACGAGGGGCACCTCACGCTCGCCGAGCTGACGGCGCAGCACAACGAGCACCGCCTCTTCTTCCCGCGCCTCATCATGCTCGGGCTGGCGGCGCTCACCCGCTACAACGCGCTGGCGGAGATGTACCTCAACGTGGGGCTGCTGCTCGCCCTGGGCGCGGTGCTGCTCCAGGCGCACGTGCGCGCGTTCGGCGCCTCGAACCGCTCGCTGCTCGCGTTCCTGCCGGTTCCATGGCTCGTCTTCACCTTCCGGCAGAGCGAGAACCTGGTCTGGGGGTGGCAGCTCCAGATCACCCTGTGCGTGCTCTGCGGCGTGGTGAGCCTGCGGCTGCTGGAGGGCGTACGGGGGCTCGGGGCGCGATGGGCCGGAGCGGCGGCCGCAGCCTTCGTCGCGACGTTCTCGTTCGGCTCGGGGCTCGCGCTGTGGCCGGTGGGACTCATCGCGCTGCTCTGGCAGGGACGGCGCGAGGGGCGCACTCCCTGGCGGGCGGTGCTCGGCTGGGTCCTGGCCGCGGCGCTCGCCTACGGCCTGTTCGCGTGGGGCTTCCAGCGCCCCGGCCACCACCCGGAGCCACAGGCGTTCCTGAAGAAGCCGGTGGACTCGGTGCTGTTCATGCTGGCCACGCTGGGCTCGGTGACGTCGGACACCTTCCCCACGGCGGTGGCCTTCGGGGCGCTGCTGCTCGTCGGCGCGGGGGGGGTGCTGCTGGAGGTGCGGCGGGGGCGCGTGGAGGACGGCCCGACGACGTTCGCGCTGGGGTTGATCCTCTTCGCGGGCGCGGCGGCGTTCCTGGTGCTCGTCGGGCGCGCGGGGTTCGGCCGGGAGTACGGGCTCACCTCTCGCTACAGCACCTTCACGCTGCTGGGCTTCGTGGGCCTGCACCGAGCGCTGCTCACGCTCCGGGAGCCGAGCCGCCGCGGCCTGCTCATGGGCGTGCTGCTCTGCGCGGCGATGACGTCAGGGTTCTGGTCCTTCACCAGCGGGCTGGACGCCGGCTACATCCTGCGCAACCAGGGCCGACAGAACCGCGAGGCCCTGCTCACTTTCGAGACGCGGAAGGACGAGGAGCTGGAGCGCATGTACGGCCACGTGTCCCTGGTCCGCCAGCGGGCGGTGGACTTGCGGCGCCTCGAGCTGAGCGTCTTCGCCCCGAAGCGCTAGTCAGCCCCGGCGCTCACCGGCGCGCGGCTTGCGGCACCAGCCGGCCGCGCACGCCCATCGCGTACCAGCGCAGGTAGTGCGGCAGCCACTTCATCAGCTTGAAGTTGCTCTTGCCCGCCACCCGGTCCGTCCACACCGTGGGCAGCTCCGCGATGCGCCGCCCCTGCAGGTGCGCCTTCACCGTCAGCTCCAGCGCCAGCTCGAAGCCTCCCTCGGACTCGATCTCCACCGTCCCCAGGAACTCCCGGCTGTACAGCTTGAAGTTGTTCGTCGCGTCCCACGTGGGCACGCCCGCCAGCACCCGCAGGCTCGCCCCCGCCGTGCGCGACAGCAACCCCTTCACCAGCGGGCCGCCCTTCTGCGCCCCACCCCGCGCGTACCGGCTCGCCGACACCACCGCGTACCCCTGCCGGTACAGCGCGTACATCTCGTCCACGCACCCGTGGTCGTCCGACAGGTCCGCCATCGTCACCAGCACCGCCCCGCCCTTCGGGCGCCGCATCCCCGTCTTCAGCGCCCCCAGCACGCCCTTCCCCTCGTTCTTCACCAGCCGGATGCGCGCATCCTTCTCCGCCAGCTCCCGCGCCACCGGCAGCGTCGTGTCCTCGTCCCGGTCATAGACGACCAGCACGTCGAACGGCGTGCGCACCTTGCTCGCCAGGCTCTCGTAGAAGGGGCGGAAGTTCTCCGCCTCGTTGTAGACGGGCACCACCACGTGCAGATCCGGCTCTGCCGGAGTGCGCTCGGGGCTCGACGCGGACACGCTGTCCTCCAGGGCGGACGGTTAGATGTTCCCCAGCTCCACCTGCTGCTTCACCCAGGGCACCACCTCGTCCAGCATCTTGTCCAGCGAGGTGGCGCACTGGAAGCCGAGCACCTTCTCGGACTTGCTCACGTCCGGCACGCGCTTCTGCACGTCGTACTTGAACGGCGGATCCGACTCCAGCCGCACCGGCTGCCCCGGCTTGAGCTTCTTCCAGATGGCCGACGCCAGCGTCCGCACGTCCGTGGACTCCGGCGTGGAGATGTTGAAGTCCTCGTTGAGCGCCGCCGGGTGCTCCATGCACACGCGGATGCCCTTGGCCAGGTCTCCGCCGTACGTGTAGTGCCGCACCTGGTCGCCCGAGCCCAGGATGCGCAGCGGGTCCTGGCCCTTCACCACCTTCTGCACCAGGTCCGGCACCACGTGGCTCATCGCCAGCTTCACGTTGCCGCTCATCACCTCGCGGTCGCTCTTCGCCCGCTTCTCGCCGATGCCCACGCAGTTGAACGGGCGAACAATCGTGTACGGCAGCTTGTACTGCTCGTACGCGCCGCGCGCGAAGTACTCGCACGCCAGCTTCTGGAAGCCGTAGGTGGACATCGGCGGCGGCGAGGACAGCTGCGCCCCCTCCGGCGTCGGGTACACCGTGGTGCTCTCGTACACCATCGAGCTGGACAGCACGGTGATCTTCTTCAGCGGCCTCTTGTTGGTGAACGCCCAGATGGCCGCGTCGAACGTCGAGGCGATGATGCGCTCGTTCTCCGCCAGCAGGTCGTAGGCGAACTCGTGGAAGTAGCTGATGCCGCCAATCATCGCCGCGCCGGCCACCAGGTGGTCGCAGTCGGCCACCAGCTCCTTCATCAGCCGCACGTCCTTCGCGTCGCCCTCGATGAAGCGGTAGCGCGGGTGCTTGGAGTAGCTCTTCTCCACCGGGCCGTACTTCGAGAAGTTGTCGATGCCCACCACCTCGTAGCCGCTGGCCAGCAGCTCCTCGACGAGGTAGCCCGCGATGAAGCCCGCCGAGCCCGTAACGAGTGCCTTCACAGCTTGCCTCCGTGTCCCAGATGGTTCCACACGTCCACCACGGGCTTGCCGCGGTAGTCCAACGTCTTGTACCGCTTGTGCGGCGCGCCGATGACGAACACGTCCGCCTGCTCCAGCACCTGCTCCTCCGCCACCAGCCGCGCGTCCGACACGTACGGATCGCACGTGAGCACCTGCGCCGAGTGCAGCTCGAGGATCTTCTTCAGCTTGTAGGACAGCGACTCGCGCGGGTCATCGCTCTCCGCCTTGAAGGCCATGCCCAGAAGGCCCACCGTCTTCTGCCCCAGGTCCGGCCAGCGCCGCTGCATCTGCTGCACCACGAACTGCGGCAGCCCCTCGTTCACCAGCATGGCGGAGTGGCCCAGGAAGAACTGGTTGTTGTTGAAGGCCGCCAGCTGCATGGTGTCCTTGAACAGGCACGGCCCCGCGGCGAACCCCGGCATCGGCAGGTGCGCCGCGCGCGGGTAGTCCTTCTTCATCGCGTGCAGGATCCGGTACGGATCGATGTTCCACTCGGAGGCCACCATGTAGAACTGGTTGGCCACCGCGAAGGAGATGTACCGGTAGACGTTGGTGAAGAGCTTGGCCAGCTCCGCCTCCAGCGGCGACAGCTCGATGAGCTCCACCCCCAGCGGCGAGAACAAGTCCCGGGCCGCCTTCACCCCCTCCGGGCTGAAGCCGGAGATGATCTGCGGCAGCTTGCGAATCTCGTGCAGCGCCACGCCCTCGGCCACGCGCTCCGGGCAGAAGGCCACCTCCACCTTGCGCCCGCGCTTCTGGAAGTGCCGCTGCACCCGCTCGGAGGAGCCCGGGTACACCGTGGAGCGCAGCACCAGCGCCTGCCCGTCGCGCAGCACCTCGTCCAGCTGCGCCAGCAGCTTGTCGAACACCGCGAAGGACGGGTTGAGGTGCTCGTCCACCGGCGTGCCGATGACGGCCACCAGGATGTCGCACGAGGACAGGTGCTCCGGCGAGGTGGTGACGATGAGGCCGCGCGCGAGCGCCTCGCGCAGGGCCTGCTCGCCGCCCTCGTCCCGGAAGGGCATCTCGCCGCGCTTCACCTGCGCTACCGCCGCGGCGTTGATGTCGTAGATGATCACATCGTGGTGCGGGGCCAGGGCGAGCGCCAGTGGCAGGCCGACGTGGCCGCACCCCCCGATGATGGCAACTTTGAGTCTCATGGGCATGACACCCCGAACACGGGGTCCAGGCCCGTCTACGGGTTCAGCGCCACGAAATCAAGGCGGCAAGGCCCAGGCAACAGCGGACCGGGGCAGGGGAGGAAGCGTCTCTACCCCGGCCCGCTGGACAGCGACCTGCGGGGCACGGGCAGCGAGAGAAGGCAGGGAAGGAGGGATCCCACCGCCCATGCTGTCCCTAGAATGTGGATGGAAGGCGGCACCTCCCATTGTCCCCGAGTCGGAGGCTCTGCACGCTTGTCGCCACGCTGCCCCCCCCCAGCGGACGAGCGCGGCTCACACGGTCGCCGGGCGCTCGACGCCGAGCTGGCAGGCCAGCATCGCCATCTGCGTTCGGTTCTCCACATCCAGCTTCCGGTAGATGCTGGTGATGTGCGCCTTCACCGTGCGCTCGGTGATGCCCAGGCACACGGCGATCTTCAGGTTGTCCGCTCCCGAGGCGATGTAGCCCAGCACCTCGCGCTCGCGCGAGGTGAGCCGCGAGAGCGCCCCCCGCGAGGCGGAGGACTCCTCCGTCGGCAGGGGACTGGGGAACAGCTCCGGAGGCACCAGCCGCTCGCCGCGCGCCACCCTCTCCACGGCCTCCAGGAGGTCCGCGCAGCTCACGTTCTGCTTGCACAGATAGCCCGCGGCCCCCGCGCGCAGGCAGCGCTCCACGTCCGTCGCGCTCCGGTTGCCCGACAGCACCAGCGGGCGCACCTGAGGATGGAAGTCATGCAAGAGCTCCACGGCCCGGAGCCCATCCGAGACCCCGGTGCCGTCCCGGTGCTCCAGCCGCAGGTCCACCAGCGCCACGTCCGGGGGCTGCTGCCGCGTGCGCGACAGGAAGTCCTCCACGGTGGAGCAGCGCGCGGTCACCTCGAAACCGAAGCTCTCGAAGATGTTCACCAGGCTCTCGAGGAAGAGCTGCTGATCCTCGAGGATGCCGATCCGCAGGTGCGTTCCTGTTACCATTGTGACCCTCCAGGGCCGGTCGCTGAAGCCTCATCCAGAAAACCGAGGGCTCGCGTTCCATCTAATGGCAACGCTGATCGGGAAAGAAAGGCCTACCCGGCGCGTCCTGCGCCCCAGTGTTCAACAGGCGATCCCCATGGATTGAGTCCGAGCCCCGGCGGGCGGGCCAGCCGCTCCCAGCGGCGAGCACCCAGGGGCCAGGGCTTCTGCGGCAGCGCACGCCATACCTCGGGAATGTCGAGCCCGCGGTCCTTGAGCACCCCTCGAGAGGGGCCCTCACCTACATGCGAGCTGTCCATCCTCGACCCCTGGAGGGACTGTACTTTGGGACAATGGAGAACCACCGCTTCCCCAGGGAGCATCGGTTGGGGCTCTCGCCACGAGACACTCCTGCCCTTGCCTGTATGGCGCCGCGTATTACAGGCTGTGTCATGGCCAGCAAGCCGCAGCGGGACCCGGAGTTGGAGTCCATCCTCGAGAAGATCCGGCAGGTCAGGAACTTCGACTTCAGGAACTACAAGCGTGCCACGCTCCAGCGCCGCATCGACAGGCGCATGGCCGCCACCCGCTGCAAGACGCGCGGCGCCTACCTGGCGCTGCTCGATCGAGACCCGAACGAGGTCAACACGCTGGTCTCGTCCATGCTCATCAAGCTCACCACCTTCTTCCGGGACACCGAGGTGTGGGCCTCCCTGGAGAAGGTGCTGCGAGAGCTGGTGCGCAAGCGCAAGCCGGATCAGGAGCTTCGCATCTGGAGCGCGGGCTGCGCCACGGGCGAGGAGGCCTACTCCATCGCCATCGCCGCCGCGGAGGCGCTCGGCCCGGGCTACCCAGGCCCGGAGCTGAAGGTCTTTGGCACGGACGCGGATGAGGGCGCCATCGCCTTCGCTCGCCGGGGCGTCTACTCCCCCCAGCAGCTCAAGGGCTGCTCCCAGGAGCGGCTGGAGCGGTGGTTCGTCCCCCACGGAGACGGCCATGCGGTGCGCAAGGAGATCCGCCGCGCGGTGGTGTTCGGGGTGAACAACCTCGTCTCGGACGCGCCCGTCTCCCGCATCGATCTCATCGTCTGCCGCAACGTCTTCATCTACCTGGACTCGGAGATGCAGAAGCGGGTGCTGTCGCGCTTCCACTTCGCCCTGCGCCGTGAAGGCGTGCTGGTGCTGGGCCGCTCGGAGCTCATCCCGTTCGCCGCCCGTCTGTTCGAGCCGGTGGACCTGTCCCGACGCATCTACCGCAAGGACGGCCGCCAGGAGCTCTCCCTGATGCCTCGTCAGCGGCTGCTGGCGAGCGTCGCGCGGGAGGCGCCGCCCGCGGACGAGCAGCCCTCCGCCGTGCAGGAAGCCCAGCGCAGGCTCTTCAAGGAAGTCATCGACTCGCAGCCTTGCCCGATGATCGCCACCACCCTGGAGGGCGTCGTCACGCTCGTCAACCCGGCCGCCACCAGGCTCTGGTCCCGAGCCGAGCGCGAGCTGTCCGGCAAGCGGCTGGTGTCCCTGGGACTGCCGGGCCTGCCCCAGGAGCTGCTCGTGGAGCAGAGCGCCCGGGTGCTCTCGGGCCGCTCGGAGCGAGAGACGGCCGCGGGCCTCCTGGAGCACCCGAATTCGGCCGCGGTGGCCCTCCAGGCCGAGGTCATCCCCCTGCGAGGCGCGTCCAACGACACGCAGGGCCTGTTGTACGTGGCGCATGACGTGACGGCCCTGCGCACGCTGGAGCAGAACATCCAGCACGCCACGCAGGAGCTGAACGGCGTCAACCTCCGCCTGCAGAAGTCCAACGCGGAGCTGCGCGCCTCCAACGAGGAGCTGGAGACGACGAACGAGGAGCTCCAGAGCGCCAACGAGGAGCTGCAGACGACGAACGAGGAGCTCCAGTCCACCAACGAGGAGCTGGAGACGACGAACGAGGAGCTCCAGTCCACCAACGCCGAGCTTGACGCCACCAACCGGGAGCTGGCCCACCGCACCCAGGAGATGGACGCGCTCAGCTTCATCCAGCGCACCACCATCCGCACCTTGTCCGCCGGAGTCGTGGTGCTGGATGCCAGCGGGCGCATCACCGCCTGGAACCTGGCCGCCGAGCGGCTCATGGGCCTCACCGAGCGCGAGGCCGTGGGACAGCTGCTGTGGACGTTGAGCATCCCCGCCTTGAAGCGCTCGCTGCTCACGCGCATCCGCAAGTACCTGGCGGACAACCGCTCGCTGCGCCTGGAGGACGTGAGCTATCAGCTGCCCCACGGCGGCCGTGGGCGCGCCATGCTGGTGGTCACGCCCCTCGTGCTGGGCGATCAGACCCTCGGCTCCATCCTCCTCTTCGAGGACACCACCCGCCTGGCCGCGCTCACGCAGGAGAAGCGGGAGCTCAAGGAGCGCTTGAGGAAATGACCCCCCGCCGCCCCTCTCCGAGCGCCAGACGCGCCGACCGCGACGAGCCTCCGGCCACCGGCAAGGACGGGCTGCTACGCAAGTACCAGGAGCTGCTCGCCAAGCACGAGGCGCTCGTCAGCAGGCTGGCGCTGCGCAACGAGGAGCACATCTCCACCCAGCGGCTCTCCGCGTGGGCGCTGGAGACGAGCGCGAGCGCGCTGGCGCTGCTGAGCAATGGCGTCGTCCTGCTGGCCAACCGCCGCTGGCACGAGCTGTCCCGCGGCGGCCCCTGGCACCCCGTGCGGCAGGAGCCGCAGCGAGGCACCACGCTGCTGACGCTGCGACAGATCGCCGAGGCCGCCTCCGACACCTTGCACGCCGTGAAGGACCAGGGCGCTGTCGTGCTCCGCTACCAGGACAAGGCCGGGAGCCGGACCCTGGAGGTCCGCACGGAGCGGGTGGGCGCCCACATGAGGCACCGCCCCCAGCGCACCGTGCTGGTGCTCGCCCTGGACATCACCGCGCAGGTGCAGGCCGAGAAGGAGCTGGAGCAGGCCCGCCAGGCCCTCATGGAGCAGGAGCACCTGCGCGCCGTGGGGGAGGTGGCCTCGGGCATGGCGCATGATCTCAACAACACCCTCAATGCGATGAAGCTCCGGCTGGAGATGCTCGAGCGAGACCCGGCGTTCGCCGCGCGCAACCGCTCCCACCTGGACTCGCTGGTGCGTATCGTCAGCGACGCGAGCACGCGCATCCACCGCCTCCAGGACTTCGCGCGGCAGCGCCCCGAGGCGGTCGAAGAGCAGGTCCAGCTCGCCGACGTCATCCACGAGGCGGTGGAGATTGCTCGCAGCGACCTGGAGCACCGCGCGGCGCGAGAGGGCGTCTCGGTGCACCTCGCGGTGGAGGTGCCCGCGCTGCCGCCGGTGCACGGCTCGTCGACGGACCTGCGCTACGTCTTCATCAACCTGCTGCTCAACGCCCGGGACGCGATGCCCCGAGGCGGCACCATCCGCCTGCGCGGCCTCACCACCAAGGGCCAGGTCATCATCACCGTGGAGGACGAGGGCACGGGCATCCCCGAGACCGACCTGCACACCATCTTCCGGCCCTTCTTCACCACCAAGGGCGCCCATGGCACGGGCCTGGGCCTGTCGATGGCATATGGCGTGGTGTCTCGCATGGGGGGCACCATCTCCGCGGCCAACCGCCGGGAGGGGGGCGCCGTCTTCACCCTCCGCTTCCCCCTGCCCCAGGCGCCGCGGAAGGCCAGGCCTCCCCAGCAGGAGCCAGGCCCGCCCACGCCCCGGCAGCCCAGGCGCCCCGCCCGCCGCCGCACCTCGCGGTGAGGGCGGCTCCGGTCGTCAGTCGCCCGGCTCAGCTGGAGCGTTCGGGGTTGTCACCCTCGCCGTCACCCTCTCGCGGAGAGAGCAGCGCCCCCTGCCGCCCGATGCCGTAGGTGGTCAGCTGGCGGATCGACTGGGCCTGCAGCTCGGCCTCCTCGGCGCGCCGGGTATAGCGCAGGGCCGTGTGCCCCTGGTTGCGCTCGCGCGCGCGACTGGCCATGCGGCGGGCCAGCCCCGCGTTCTCCTCGAGCGCTCGGATGGCGGCCCAGAGCGCCGCGTCCACCCGGCCCTCCTGCCCTTCCACGAGCACCTCGCTGGTGTAGCCGTGGCCTACCCGGCAGCGGTAGCGCAGCAGCCCCGTGTCATCCACCTCGAAGAGGACGCCGCCACAGTCCGGGCAGGAGTAGTGCGAGGGCGCTCCCTCATTGGGAGGCATGTTGGTGGCGCGCGCGTCCGCCTCCAGCAGCCGCACCTCATGCTCCAGCACGGGGGAGGCCAGGCGCTTGCGCGTCAGCCGCACCGGAGTGGCCACCAGCCGGGTCAGCAGGGGCCCCATCCGGGCCAGCCGCACGCTGTGGTCCACCTCCACGTACTCCAGCGCGCTGCGCGGCATGTCCGCGCAGGCGGCGTCCTCGGGATCCTGCACCACCGCCACGCCCCCCAGCGCCTTCACCGCGAGCAGGCCCGCCGTGCCGCAGTTGCGCGCGCCGGTGAGCACGACGCCTATCACCCGGGGCCCATAGGCGCGCGCCGCGGAGCGGAAGAGCGGATCCACCGCGGGGCGGTGGCCGTTCTCCTGCGGCCCCTTCACCACGCGCACGTAGCCGGGCTCCACCAGCAGGTGACGATCATTGGGCGCCACGTAGATGCGGCCATGCTCCAGGGGCTCTCCATCCCGGGGGTGGATGGCGGGCAGGGGCCCCACGCGCGAGAGGATCTGCGGCAGGACGCTGCGGTGCTCCGCGGCCAGGTGCAGGACGATGCAGACGCTCGCGGGAAGATCCGCCGGCAGCTGAGCCACGAGCTGGGAGAGCGCTTCGACCCCCCCATGGAGGCTCCGATGACGACAAGGTCGTGCGTGTAGCGCGGTGCCATTCAGCTCCACTCGGTCGGAAGGCACCCCAACTCTGCGCACGATGCGCCCCCGGAGCAGCACGCGAGGCATGCGTGCCCGCCCGCCTCCTCTCCAGTCCTGCCTTCATAATTCCCGTCTGCCCGGAGTTTCCTGGATGAAATGACGGGCTATCCGGTGATTCGGCGTGTTTGGCGCTTCACTGCTTTCCGGGAGATGCCTGCTCGTCTACTCGGTTTTCGCGGGTGGATTCACACCCCCCCTTCAATGGGTGAGAAAGAGAGGCCATAATCCCTTTACCCTGCTCGACAACCCTGCCCCCTGGGGGAACCATGTCGGAAACCAAGATCCGCGTCCTCGTCGTAGACGACGACCAGGATCAACTCGTGCTCGCTGAACGTTCTCTTTCCTCCTACGGCTTCGATGTGAGGACGCATCGGTCCTCTCTGGGCGTCTCCAACCTGGTGCGTTCGGTAGCGCCGGACCTGGTGCTGCTCGACGTGAACATCCCCGCGCTGAGCGGAGACAAGGTGCTGTCGTTGGCGCGCGCGCAAGCGCCGCTGGGCACCAAGTTCATCCTCTACTCGGCCTCGGATGAGTCCAAGCTGCGCTCGCTGGCGCTGTCGTCCGGCGCGGACGGCTACATCTCCAAGAGCGTGCAGGGCGCGGACCTGGCCAAGAAGCTGACGGACCTCTACAAGCGAGGCCGCTCGGCGACCAGTCCCACGTCCAGCACGACCAATCAGGCCATCAACAAGTAGCGCCGAGGCGCCCGGGTGGGCGCGGCCGGCCTCATGTCCTCGTGCTCTCCTCAGGGAGAGGCATGCTCGGGAAGCGGCCCGGCAAAGGCGCGCAGTGCCGCCAGCTCATCGCTGGCGGCTGCCTCCAGTAATTCCTCCGCCAGAGAGGGCAGCGGCCACTTCTCGGGGTCCACCCGGCGCATGGCCTCCAGCTGCGCCACGGCCTCGTCCCTCAGGCGAGCGACTCGGCCCCGCTCATCCAGGTCCTGCATGTCCTCGGCCCCGGCCACCATGAGATGGAGGCCGACCATGCGCTCGAGGATCGTGGAGGCCGCGGAGACGCGCAGGCCGACCTTCCACTGGAGGTGTCCCAGCCGATAGCGCGCGCCCGGCAGGAGCTGGCTCCGCGTGGCCTCGGCTCGCTTGCGCAGCAGGTGCGGGCCGACGGTCGCCGAGGACTGCACCGCGACGATGAAGGCACCCATACCGGGCGTGGGCACGCCGGCCTCCTTCAGATGTTCGCGCGCGTCGAGGAAGGTCTGGCGGAAGGAGGTGTTCCTCCAGGTACCCAGTGCCGCGACGGGCTCCAGGGCGTCCATCTCCTGCTTCGCGCGAGCCATCTGCCGGAGGTAGGCGGAGGCAACCGCGCGCTGGGTGTGAAGCGCGGCCTCGGGTGAATCGGTCGTGGAAGCGTGAAGCTCGGGCCTGTTTGGCAGCGCCAGCCACAGCATCCCCGCCACCATCGCCAGCAGCACCACCGCAACGAGCCCCCACCCCAGCAGCTTGCGCATCAATGCCTCCCCGCTTCACTCGAAGCTGCTGCTGTCCAACACCCCACAGCCCTTCGTCCGAGTCGCTCTCCCCAACCTACCCGTCTGGCAGGCTCTTCACAGCACACCGAGGAGGTGAAGGAGCGATGCAACGCGGCGTTCACTGGATGCCTCGAAAGTGACGTCCAGAGCAAGAAGGGTGGTCTGTGGGGTCATAGTCGCTGCATCGACTGCCGCGATGAATGCATGCGTCAGAGAGGCATCTGGCCACAGCAGCTTCGGAACGGAAAGCCGTGCCGGTGATGAGGAGGGCGAGTCGACGTGAGCGGAGATCGCGCGAGGTGGCCCGGGCGCTGGAGCAGCTGCTCGCCACGACGCTCGACGATTCCTACGAGCAGTTGGAGCCCCGGTTCAAGAAGCTGGAGAAGCAGCTTCTGGCTGCCGCAGCCTCGGACTTCGAACGAACGGAGATCCAGCGCCGCATCGCGGAGCGGCTCTTCTCCGAGGCATTCGCGCGCAACTGTCCCTGGCCCATCTTCAGCCGCCCCCTGCGGCGCCTCCAGCGACTGGGTTACTCGAACCTCGAGCGCCGCTATCACGTGGTCACCTTCTACGCCCTGTGGTGTGGGCGGCAGCCCGACCACGACAGCCGTGAAGCTCGACGTCTTCTGGAGGACCTCGAGGGACGCATCCGCAGACTGCCCCGCGGAGGGCGCCTTCGCAGAGGACTCTCGAAGGGGCTCGAGGAGGTAAGGGCTCAGGCAGGCTTCATTCCCTCCTCCAACTGAAAGGTCTATGCCCATCCGCTCATGGGGTGGACGGTGTGGCCTCCCGTCCATCCGGGGTCGGCGCTTCGAGCCGGTGGATGAGGAGGGTGCGCGCCGTGGCATCGACCACGAAGTGCACGCGCATCCCCCTCACGGCGGTGACGAAGCCGTCCTCTTCACGAGCCAGCAGCCGAGGCAGCCGCTCGGGCGAGCTCGCCCTCACCAGCAGGGCGAGGTTCTCCAGGTGCGTCTCCAGGTGCACCCGCAGCTCGGGGGGCAGCACCTGGAAGCGCCTGCTTGCGGCACGTGTGTAGAGGAGACGGGGATGCCTCATGCGGTGGCCTCTGCCTCTGGAAGCTAGGCACGAGGCCGCCGGCCTGGACGTGAGCAGAGACGAGCATGCGGCCGAGCGCTCCGTCTCCACGCCGCTCAGGCGAGGTCCGAGGCTCAGCTCAGCAGATCGGCCACTTCCTGGTAGACGCGGCGGAAGTCCCCACTGGCGGCGATGAGCCTCAGGTTCTGCGCCAGCCCGCCGGTGGAGCGGAAGAACATGATGGCCTCGGCGGGCGGGCGGATCTTCAGGAAGCGGGCCGCGTTCTTGGCGAAGTGGCGCTTCATGTCGCGGCTGATCTCGCAGGTGGCGAAGTCGTACGCGTGCGAGCGCATGGGCCGGCCGACGATGCGGAGCACCTCGTGGATGAGCTCCTCGGCCTCGGCCTCGGGCAGCTCCAGGGTGAAGCCCACCTCGAGGCTCAGGGGGAGGATGTCCAGGGGCTGGAGGTTCACGGCCTGGATGAACATGCGCCGGTTGGCGTCCACGAAGCGCTCGGAGAAGCTCTTGATGGAGCCGAAGTCCAGCAGGCCGAGCCGCCCGTCCTTCATCACCATGAAGTTGCCGGGGTGGGGGTCAGCGTGGATCTCCCCGGCGCAGAAGAAGGGCCCGTAGATGGCGCGGATGAGCTGGCGTGCGACGCGGAAGCGCTCCTCGGGGGGAGGCTCCGTCACCACCCAGTCCTTGAGCGTCTGGCCCTCGAGCAGCTCGAGGGTGAGCACGCGCTCGGCGGTGCGCTCGGAGATGACGTCGGGCACCTTGAGGTCCGGCAGCCGGGAGACGCTCTGGGCGAAGCCGCGGCACAGCTGGGCCTCGCGCTGGTAGTCGAGCTCCAGGAGGAACTCCTCGCGCACTTCCTGGAAGTAGGCGGTGCCATCCATGGCCTTGGACGCCTTGGAGACGGTCTTCACCACCATGCCGAGGCTGTCGAGGTCTCCCTGCAGGGAGTCGCCGACGCCGGGGTACTGCACCTTCACCACGACGGAGCGACCGTCCTCGAGCACGGCGCGGTGCACCTGTCCGAGCGAGGCGGCCGCGAGCGGCTGCTTGTCGAACTCGCGGAAGAGGGCCTCTGGGGGCGCGCCCAGCTCCTCGCGGATGACGCGGGCCACGGTGTCGTAGCCCATGGCGGGGGCCTGGTTCTGGAGGCGGGCGAGGACCTGGCGCACCTCGGGGGTGAGCAGGTCCGGGTCCATGGAGACGGCCTGGCCGAACTTCATGGCGGCGCCCTTGAGGTCTCCCAGGGTGGCGACGAGCTTCTCGGCCATGCCCTTGGTGAGCAGCTCCGAGTCCTGGCCGGCCAGTCGTTTGGCGCCGCTCTTGAGGGCATCGGCGCCGAGCTGGGCGGACAGCCCGGCCAGCTTGCGCAGCCGGGTGAAGCGGCCCTGGGGTGGGAGCTTGTCGTCTGAGTCCGAGGAGGCCATGGGATGGAGATGATTAACGAGGAGGCGGTCGCCGGACGCAAGTCATGACGACGCTTTGCCTGGACGCCCCCCAGCCAGCCGTCCGGATGGCCCGGAGGTATCATGGGGCCATGAACATGGCGAAGCGCTGGCCGTCGCTTGAGCTCCCTCGGAACAGGCCGCTCTACATGCCGCGCTCAATGCCACCGCTCCACCGCCCGCCCGTTGACTTCCTTCGCGCCCACCGCGTGGCCGGGCTTCGAGCCCTCCCGCTTGTCCAGGCCTAGAGTGTTCCCGTTGACCAGCTCCACACAGATGGGCACGGAGCGCCCGTCCGGAAGGATGGCACGGCGATAGCGGCCGTAGATGCGATCCCCCGTCGTCCACAGGTGCCCCTCCAGTCGTGTCCCCTCCGGGGCTTTGCCCTCGTCCATGACAAGCGCCCCCGTCACGGGGCCGTCCTTGAACACCGTGTGAGCGTCCCCGCGTTTGGGCAAAGGTTGGGGAGTACGCCCCGTGGTCACATCCACGAGGATCGCGGGTTGCGTGCCCCCCCATGTGGTCTGCGACACGCTCCAGTCCAGCTCCTTCTCCATCGCGTCCACGGCTTCCTGGGGGCACTCCTCCGGGTCCGGGCGCGGCTGCACGCCCGTGCATCCCGCTTCAACCCATGCGACGGTGAACACGAGCAGCGCGCAGCGCTGAACCTTCGAGAGCGCGCGGCGGGGGGTGGCCTTCTGTGGGGTGGGGACGCCGCGGGTGAGGGTGGGGGAATTCTCGGGCAGTGGCACGGAAGGGCTCGCCTCCTTCTGGGTAGGGAGCGGCGAGGGTAACTGAGCAGGGCGGCTTGTCGGCTTTTCGGCCAGCACTGGGGCGGGAGGGGAAGGCTCCGCTGGGGCGCTGCTGGCCACCGAGGGCACCTGCGGTTGCACGGGCCCGTGCAGCAGCGAGGTCGCCACGGCGGCCGCGAGCCCCCGAGCACCAGCAGCCCCCCGAGTGCCACATGCCCCCACTTCAGGCGCGCGCTGTGGAGCGCGCTTCTCCACGCTCCCTGCACGGCGGAGGGGTGAGCGGGGATGGGCGCCTCCTCGCTCCCGGGTGGCTCTTCCTCGACTGGCACGGGAGCCCCTTCGACGGGTTCTGGCGGGAGCTGCGCGACGACAGGATGAGGGCGGGTGTCGCGCCACTCCGGGCCCTCATACCGCTCGAAGTCCTCCAGCGGCCGCCGCGCATCCTTCGCCGTCGCGGGCCGCACCTCCAGCGACTGGTGGATCAGCATCATCGCATAGCTGCTCAGCTCCGAGGGCACGCGCCCCTGCGTCACCTTGAAGGGGGAAGGAGGAGGCACCACCCCATGGAGAGAGGGCCGATTCTTGGGGAAGTCGGCCGTTGGGTCCGTCAGCACGTCGTAGAGGTCCGCTCCGAGCGCGAAGATGTCGTCTGTCGCCTGAAAGGGATAACGCGCCTGGGGATTGAGGCGGTTCTCCCGCCAGAACTCCATCGCCTCCGGGCTGCGGTTGCGCGGCGTGCAGGGCGGCAACGGTGCATCCGTCAACTCCTCGGCCGCCGCGTAGTCCGCCGCTCCGAAGTCGATGATGACCGGCTCGCCCTGCTGGGTGACCATGATGTTTCGCAGGCTCAAGTCCCGGTGGAACACGCCCCGCGCGTGCATGTGCTCCAGCGCGTCGAACAGCTTGCGGAACAGGACGACCACCTCATGCACCGTCGGGTACGTCCGCCGCACCCACTCCCCCAGCGTGTAGCCGTCCACGAAGTCCAGGACGACGTAGAGGAAACCGGAGCGAGGCTCCCTCCAACGGCCCTGCGCCCACATGCGGATGATGTGAGGGTGTCCGAGTTTCCCGAGGCAGACCGCCTCCCGCCTCGCACGCGCGTCCGTCTGCTTCGGATCTCCGCGATTGTCCGCCTGACAGGCCACCTTGAGCGCGAAGCGCTTCCCGTCCTTCTCCACCTCGTACACAACGCCGTAGCTGCCGCCGCCGAGCTTCCGGACGATGCGCCAGCCGTCCACCCGCTGACCGGGCTTGAGGTTCGTTGGATCCATTCGCCAGAACATGCCGTGCACCTCTCGCCTGTGGCTACAGCCTGACCAGAGGAGCGGACAGACAGCGGCTCCCGTCCGCGGTGCACACCCGCAGCGAGTGCGGCTGTTGCAACCATGCTTCCGGCTTCCTCGCGGGCATCTCCACCTCGACGGCCACGCGCACCGTACCGCCTGGAGGAATGGGGGCCTGTCCCGAGAGCACCGCGCGGGCGCGGCGTGGCGCCCCTCCTGCCGCGGGCGTGACTTCGGCCCACGCGGGCGCCCATGCTTCCTCCCCAAGGTTGTTGCCTTCGAAGACAATCACCGTCCACGTCGACGCCGCGAGCCCCTGGCACCGGGCGGCGCGAAACCCGCCTTCCCACTCGCGGCACGCCTCCCAGGAGTTGCCAACCTGCACGCCGTCCGCGTTCACGAGCCCCGCGAGCGCCACGGCGGCCGGGCTCACCACCGGGGGCCGCGCTTTCCACTCCTCCAACTCCTTGGCTTGTGCGTCGCACCGCTCGCGCGTGGCAGCCAGCTCCACGTGGCACGCCTCCACCGCCTGCTGCGGGCGGCGCACGTTGACCACGGTGTCCACCGTGCCGGGCTGGCCGGTGAGCAGGAAGATAACGCTTTGGGGGGAGCCCTCTCGGTAGGTGAAGCGCAGCGCCAGCCGCTCCCTGGGCCCCAGCGGCATGGCCAGCAGCAGCGTGATGCCCTCGTTGCTCGGATCGACTCTGGCGAAGCGGGCGCGGCCCTCCACCTGGACAGACTCACGCACAATCGGCGCATCCAGCAGGATGAGGGTGGGAACATCGGGCGAGAGGTAGAGCAGGGGCGCTTCACCCGCGTTGCCCAGCAGAACGATGGAGCGGGGAGAGGCAGCCCCCGCGGGCGCGGCCAGAGCCATAGCGGCAAGGCCCACCAGCAGGGAGGCGGACGCAAAAGGCGGGAGGGACGGTAGGAGCAAGACGAGGGGACCTCACGGGTAGTCCCTCACCCTAGCAGACGAGCGCGGAGCGTCCGCGTCAAGCGACCCAGGTGCTCGAGCAGCTCGTGGAGCTCATCAACCCCACCGGCACGCTGGGCATCGTGGGCGTCTACATGGCGCCGGATCCGGGCGCGGCGGACGAGGCCGCGAAGCAGGGACAGTTCCCGCTGCCCTGGGGCAAGGTGTTCGACAAGGCCCTCACCATCGGCACCGGGCAGTGCCCGGTGAAGCGCTACAACCTGTTCCTGCGCGACCTCATCATCGCCGGCCGGGCCCGCCCCAGCTTCATCGTCAGCCACCGGCTGCCGCTCGAGGAGGCCGCGAGCGCCTATCGCAAGTTCGACGAGCGCCGGGACGGCTACACCAAGGTCATCCTCAAGCCCGGCCAGCGCCCCAGCGCGCGCGCCTGAGGCGAGCCTCGTCCGCCTGGGAGCGCGCGCACGGGTGCGCTCCCCGCCCGCTCAGGGGTTGCCGCCGCCGCCGGAGGCGCCGTAGATCTGCCCGGTGGTGTAGCTCGCCGAGGGGCTCGCGAGCTCGACGTAGACGGTCGCGAGCTCCGCGGGCTGGCCGGGGCGGCCCATGGGCGTGCTCTTGCCGAACTGGGTGAGCTTCTCCTGCGGCTGTCCCCCCGTCACCTGGAGGGGCGTCCAGAAGGGGCCCGGCGCCACGCCGTTCACGCGGATGCCCTGTTTGGCCAGCTGCTTGGCGAGGACCTTGGTGAAGATGACGATCCCGCTCTTGGTCATCGAATAGTCGAGCAGGTTCTCGGGCGGCTCATACGCGACCACGGAGGCGGTGTTGATGATCGCCGCGCCCGGCTTGAGGTGAGGCAGGGCCGCCTTGGTGATCCAGAACATCGCGTAGAGGTTCGTCTTGAGGGTCCAGTCGAACTGCTCGGTGGAGATGTCGAGCAGGGAGTCGTGGCTCTGCTGTCGGGCGGCGTTGTTGACGAGGATGTCGAGCCCGCCGAGCTTGCTCACGGCGTCGGAGACGAGCTTGCGGCAGAAGGCCTCGTTGCGGATGTCGCCGGGCAGCGCCACCGCCTTGCGGCCCGCGGCCTTGATGAGCTCCACCACCTCCTGCGCGTCAGGCTCCTCCGGGGGGAGGTAGTTGATCGCGACGTCCGCGCCCTCGCGCGCATAGGCAATCGCGGCGGCGCGGCCGATGCCGGAGTCCCCACCGGTGATGAGCGCCCTGCGGCCGGTGAGGCGGCCACAGCCCTTGTAGCTCTTCTCCCCATGGTCCGGCCGGGGCTGCATCTTGCTCGTGAGGCCCGGCCAGGGTTGCGACTGGGCGGGGAACGGAGGCATCGGATACAGGGTGACGGGGTTCTGGAGCGGCCCGGCGGGAGCAGGCGGCGTGCCTCCGTCCTGGGCCAGCGCTGGCGTGGCGAACACAGCGGCGATTCCGGTGGCCATCCCCCCGACGACCTGACGGCGGGAAGGGGCGTTGTTCTCTTCCGAGTCCATGGCTCTGCCTCCTATGAGAGGCGTCGGACCTAGAGGGGGGCGCTCCGCGAAGGAAGGAGCTTCTCTTCGGCGGACGTCGATGTGGCGGCTCACGAACAGCCCTTCACCCGTCCCGTTCGCGCCAGCACGGCAGGACCGTCGGGCAGCGCACGCTCGGCCTCTCGCTGGCCTGCCTGCTATGCGATACATGGCTAGAAGCCCCAAGCCCCGTCCTCTGTTACTTCATGCCGACGTCGGGCTCACGGGGACACGGCGGGGTCCGAGCTTCGAGGACACGATGTCTGGCAAGCCATCCCGCCTACCGTTTCCTTCCTTCGCCGCCTCACTGCGAGCTCGCCATGTCTTCCCCGTCCTCTCCTGACTTCCAGCAGCTCTTCGAGAAGTGTCCGGGCCTGTACCTGATCGCCCTGCCGGACGCGGACTTCACCCTGGTCGCGGTGAGTGATGCCTACCTGAGCGCCACGATGGCGACTCGCGAGGGCATCCTCGGCCGGCCCCTCTTCGAGGTGTTCCCCGACAACCCGGCGGACCCCAGCGCAACGGGCGTGCGCAACCTGCGCGCCTCGCTCGAGCGGGCGCGGGCCACCCGCTCGGCTGACACCATGGCCGTGCAGAAGTACGACATCCGGCGTCCCGCGGCCGAAGGGGGCGGTTTCGAGGAGCGGTATTGGAGCCCCATCAACCTCCCCGTCCTGTCTCCCGAGGGCGCGGTGCGCTACCTCCTCCACCGCGTGGAGGACGTGACGGACTCCGTGCGCCTGGCCCGCCGGGGCGACGACGAGCGAGAGCGCACGACGGCCCTCCAGAGCCGGAACCTGGAGGTGGAGTTGCCGCGCCGGAGTCAGGAGCTCCAGACCGCCAACCAGGAGCTGCGTGAGGCGCTGCGGGCGCGCGACGAGGCGCTGGCCCAAGCCTCCCAGGCCCGCGCGGAGGCCGAGCGTCAGCGCGCCTGGCTCCATTCGCTGTTCATGCAGGCACCCACGGCCATCGCCATCTTCCGGGGGCCTCGGTACATCATCGAGCTGGCCAGTCACCTGATGTGCCGCATCTGGGGCCGCCACCCCGAGCAGGTGCTCGGCAAGCCCCTCTTCGAAGCGCTGCCCGAGGCCGCGGACCAGGGATTCGAGGAGCTGCTCGATGGGGTGCTCGCCACCGGAGAGCCCTACGTTGGAAGGGAGCTTCCCGCGAGGCTGGCCCGCCTGGAAGGAGGTGCCCTCGAGGACGTGCTCTTCAACTTCGTCTACGAGCCCATGCGCGACAGCCAGGGGCACGTGGAGGGCGTCATCGCCGTCGCCTCGGACGTGACCGAGCAGGTGCGGGCGCGACGGCAGACGGAGGCGCTCGCCGCCGAGGAGCTCCGCACCGCCGAGGAGCGGCTGCGCCTGGCCACGGAGGCCATGGGGCTGGGAACGTGGGACATGAACCTCACCACGGACACTCTGGTGTGCGACGAGCGCATGTGCGCTCTCTTCGGGCTGCCAGCGAGCGCCCCCGTCCTCGTGGCTCCTTCCACCCTGTTCTCACGCGTCCATCCCGAGGATTGCGAGCACCTGGAGCGGCTCACACGGGAGGCATTGGCACCTGGCGGCACGGGTGGCTTCGCATGCGAGTGCCGTGTCGCCCCCGGAGAGGGCCAGGAGGAGCGGTGGGTCTGCATGCAGGGCCGGGTTCACCTCGACGCGACGGGGCGTCCCGTGCGCTTCCTGGGCACGGGCCAGGACATCACCGGGCGCAAGCGCGCCGCGGCGCAGCTGGCGCGCAACACGGCCATTCTCCAGGCCATACTCCAGAGCATTCCGGATGCCCTGTACGTGGGCGATGCCACCGGCATCAAGCAGGCCAACGCCGCGGCCTTGGAGATGCTGGGGTTCGGCTCGCTGGAGGAGCTGAACCAGAACGTCGCGCTCCTGGGGGAGCGTCTTCAAAACCGCTCCATCGAGGACGGCCACCGGCTCACGCTGGAGGAGGAGCCGTTCATGCGGGCCTTTCACGGGCAGCCGACCGTTCAAGAGGTGCGCACCCGCCACCTCGTGACGGGCAGGGAGCTGGTGGTGCGCTGCGCCGCCGCCCCCGTCCGTGTCGGGGACGAAATCGTGGGAGCCGTCGCCGTCAACACCGACGTGACCGAGCGCAAGCAGGCCGAGGCGGAGCTGCAGCAGGCCGCGGAGTTCCGCGAGCGCTTCATCGGCATCGTCTCCCATGATCTGCGCAACCCGCTCAACGCCATCCTCCTCTCCGCCAACGCGCTGATGCGCTCCGACTGCGTGCTCCAGCAGCACTTGAAGAGCGTGCGGCGTATCGCCACCAGCGCCGAGCGCATGGGGCGGATGATCTCGGACCTGCTCGACTTCACGCGCGGAAGGCTGGGCGGAGGCATTCCCATCAGCTCCCGCCCGGCCCATCTGCGCTCCATCTGCCAGCAGGTGCTGGAGGAGCTGGGGGCCGGCAACGCCCAGCGGGAGCTGCGGCTGAGGACGCAAGGCGATCTCCGGGGCGAGTGGGACTCCGACCGGCTGGCCCAGCTGCTCGGCAACCTGGGCAAGAACGCGCTGGACTACAGCCCCGAGGACAGCCCGGTGGACTTCGTGGCGAGGGACGAGGGGGACACCGTGTGCGTGGAGGTCCACAACGGAGGCCCCCCCATTCCGGAGGACCTGCTCCCGCACATCTTCGAGCCCTTCCGGCGGTCCACGGACGACGGCCATCCGACATCCGGGCTGGGCCTGGGCCTGTTCATCGTCCAGCAGATCGCCCGGGCGCACGGGGGCCGGGTCGAGGTGAGCTCCACCGAGGCGGAGGGGACCACCTTCGCCGTGCGGCTGCCGCGCTCCGCCCCCATCCCGGAAGCGCAGGCCCGCCCCATGGCGGCCGCGCGCTAGGCCGTCCGGTCCGAGGGCCTGGGCGACGGCCCGGCTCCTGGCGCGAAGCGCTCAGCGCCCCATCGCTTCCGAGGAAGGCGGCGTGCTGCGCAGCCGGGCCCGCACCGTGCGCCAGCGCTTGAGCGCCTCCAGGTGGAGCGGATCCACCCGCAGCGCCGCCTCGTACGAGCGCAACGCCTCCGCGAGCTTGCCCTGCGCGGCGAACGCATCCCCCGTGGCCAGGTGCAGCGTCGCGTGCCCCTCCGGCACGCGGTTGCGCGCCAGGAAGCGCCGGCGGCACTCCTCCAGCGCCGTCACCGTCAGCCCCGCCGACAGGCACCGCTGCACGCCCTCCAGGTTGCGCAGCTCCGCGTCATACTCCGCCCGGCGCTCCGGGTGACTCAGCACCTGGAACGCCTCCGCCACACGCTCCAGCGCTCGCTCCGCCCGCGCCCGCTGGCTCGGAGCCAGCGTCAGCTTCAGCAGCGGCTCGAGCGCCAGCCGCGCCTCGCGCGCGCTCACCCGCACCGTGTCGAAGTCCGCGTCCCACGTCGTCCCCAGCACCCGGTAGTGGTCCCCCAGCAGCCGTCCCCCGAAGCGCTGCAGCACCGCCTCCGCCCGCTCGTCCTCCCGAACGTTGCTCACCGGTGGCGTCTGTGGCGCCACCCGCTCGCCCGCCAGCAGCTTCTCGAAGGCCTCCTGGAAGCCCGGCGCCGTGTCTCGCAGCTGCACCCCGAAGCCCGGCGTCATGTGCCACTGATGCGCCTGCTCCGGAGACACGTGCCGCACCACCTGCCCCGTGCACGCCAGCTCTCCCCCCGGCAGCCGCAGCAGCAGCCCCACGTCCACCAGCAGCGGTGGAGGCGGCGACTGCGTGTGCAGGAACAGCCCCGTGCGCCCCACCCGCTCGCAGCGCAGCTCCGCCGACACCGGCTCGCCGCTCACCCGCACCCGCGCCGTGAAGGACGGCGGCGGCTCCCGCTTCGGCGCCAGCGCCCCTCGCAGCGCCTCCCGCAGCTCCCCGGCCGAGGCGAAGCGATCCTCCGGCCGCTTGGCCATCGCCCGCGCCAGCACCTGGGAGAGCGCTCGCGGCACCTGGGGCCGCACCTCGTGCGCCAGGCGCGGCGCCTTCAGCAGGTGCGCCATCAGCACCTCCGCCGGATGGTTCCCCGTGAAGGGCATCCGCCCCGTCACCAGGAAGTAGCCCATCACCCCCACCGCGTACAGGTCCGTGCGCGCGTCCACCGGCAGGCCGCCGCACTGCTCGGGCGACATGAACTCCGGCGTGCCCAGCACCGCCCCATCCTGCGTGGGCGTCATCCCCGTCGGGTACGTCAGCAGCTTGGCGATGCCGAAATCCAGCAGCTTCACCCGGTGCTTGCCGTGGCTGCCCGGCACCAGGAACACGTTGGCCGGCTTGAGGTCCCGGTGCACCACGCCGTGCGCGTGCGCCGCCCCCAGCGCGTCACACACCTGCGAGAGCAGATCCACCGCCAGCGCCAGCTCCAGCGGCCCCTGCGCGAACGAGGCCAGGCTCTGCCCCTCCAGGTGCTCCATCACCAGGTACGGGCGCCCCTCCCGCATGTCCAGGTCATAGAGCGTGACGACGTTCTCGTGCTGGATCAGCGTCAGCGTGCGCGCCTCGGAGAGGAAGCGGGACACCAGCCGTCTGTCCCTCGCCAGGTGCGCGTGCAGCACCTTCACCGCCACGCGCTTCTGGATGAGCGCATGCTCGGCCAGCCACACCGTGCCCATGCCGCCGCGCCCCAGCTCGCGCACCACCTGGAAGCTGCCGAACTTCTGCCCGACGAAGGAGTCCCCCTCCTCCGCCAGCTCCGGGACCGGGCTCGGCGCGCGGCGCGGCTCCACCGCCCCACCGCTCTGACGGATGAGCGTCGGGCACTCGGCCTCGAGGTGCGGACTCGCGCAGTTGCAGACGGACGGGGACGCTTGCAAGGCAGGGTTCCGGGGCGACGCGGAGGGTCAATGTCCGGGCCCACCCACACCCGAACATGTGCACCCGATGCGACAACCGTGCCGACCCCGGCTCACACCTACCCATCACTGCAAGTGCCCCACAAGCGGCTGATCGGATTCAGATTTC
Source organism: Hyalangium gracile (assembly GCF_020103725.1). Lineage (NCBI taxonomy): Bacteria > Pseudomonadati > Myxococcota > Myxococcia > Myxococcales > Archangiaceae > Hyalangium > Hyalangium gracile. Next base: position 124,641 of record NZ_JAHXBG010000027.1, read on the forward strand.
GGACACTGTCCTGAATCGCTCTCCTCCCGCGGGGCAGGGAGCCATGACGGCAGCCGGTAGGAATTCCAGCCCCACCTTGGGAAGAATTTTCAGTCTTCCGGCCGGGCCGCCCGCACGCGCGCCTCAGTGCACGGCCTGCCCCAGCAGCGCGGCGACGGCCGAGACGAGCTCCTCGGAGACCAGGAGGTTGCCCTTGGCCTCCGCCAGGTCCGGCACCCGCACCGTGTCCTCCGCGCCGGGCAGGCCCTCCTGACGGGCTGGCCGCAGCGGCAGGCGGACGGTGAAGGTGGAGCCCAGGCCGGGCCCCTCGCTCGCCACCTCCACCGAGCCTCCATGCAGCTCCACCAGGTGCCGCACGATGGCCAGCCCCAGCCCCAGGCCGCCCTGCTCCCGGCCGATCTCTCCCTGGCGGAAGCGCTCGAAGACGTGGGGCAGCAGCTCGCGAGGGATGCCCTTGCCCGTGTCGCGCACCACCACCTCCACCGTGGCGCCGCGGGGGTGAGCGCTCAGCGCCACGCACCCGCCGCTGTCGGTGAACTTGATGGCGTTGGTGAGCAGGTTCCACAGCACCTGCTGCAGCCGCGTGGGGTCCGCCATCACCGTCTCGCTCAGCGGCCCCAGGTCGGCCATGAGCCGCACCCCGCGCATCTCCGCCGTGGGCCGCACGCTCTCCAGCGCCGCCTCCACCACCTCGCGCAGCGCCACCTCCTTCAGGTTCAGCAGCAGCTTGCCGCTGGTGATGCGCGAGACGTCCAGCAGATCCTCCACCAGCTGGCGCTGCACCCGGGCGTTGCGCTCGATGATGGCCAGGCCGCGGCGCCGGCCGTGCTCGTCCAGGTCGTCCCGCTTGAGCAGCATCTGCGTCCACCCGAGGATGGACGTCAGCGGCGTGCGCAGCTCGTGCGAGAGCGTGGCGAGGAACTCGTCCTTGAGGCGGTTGGCCTCCTGGGCCGCGCGCTGGGCGCGCTGGGCCTCGCCGTAGAGCAGCGCGTTGTCCATGGCCACCGCGGCGCGCCGGCCCAGCTCCTCGGCCAGGGCCAGGTCCCTGGCGTCATAGCGGTGGCGCTTGCTGGCGATGACGAAGGTGAGCACGCCGAAGTTCCGCTCGCGCGCGCGCATGGGCACGTGGATGCAGGAAGAGAAGCCCACCTCGCGCAGCAGCGCCGCGTGCTCGGCGTCCGTGGCCAGCCGCTGCAGCAGCGAGTCCGGCACGTCCAGCAGCAGCTCGGGCGTGCCGGAGTCCAGCACCCGCCCCACCCCGGACGGGCTGCCCTGCCGCGGCGGGAAGCGCCGGTGCAGCTCCAGCAGCCGCTCGGCCTTGCCGCCCTCCACGTGCGCCACCGCCACGCGCGTCAGCCGCGCGCCGGGCCGGTCCTCCTCCAGCACGTCCACCGTGCACCAGTCCGCGAAGCGCGGCACCACCAGCTGCGCCAGGCGCGTGAGCGTGGCGTGGTAGTCCAGCGAGGAGGACAGCATCACGCTGGCGTGGGACAGCAGCTGGGAGACAAGGTGGCTGCGCCGCTCGTCGTCGATGTCCGTCGCCGTGCACAGGAAGCCCCGGCACCGGTGGCCCGCGCAGGGCAGCGGCGTCACCCGCAGCCGGTACCAGCGCCAGGAGTCCTCGCTGCCCATGCGGTGCTGGGCCTCCCACGGCTGCCCGGAGCGCAGCGCCTCGCGCCACCCGGCCTCCACCACCGCCCGCTCATCCGGGTGGAGGCCCTCCAGGAAGCTGGCGCGCGGCGCGCCCGACACCCGGCCCCCCATCAGCTTCTCCCAGGCCGGGTTGCACCAGGCCTCCTCCTCATCCGTCCGCGAGGCCCACACCGCCTGCGGCATGGCCTCCAGGATGGCGCGCGCGTTCGCCTCGCTCTGGCGCAGCAGCAGCTCGCGCTCCTGCTCGCGCAGCCGCGCCTCGCGCCGGCGCAGCTGCTCCTGCCGCTGGTGCAGATCCACGAAGACGCCCACCTTGGCGCGCAGCACGTCCGGATCCAGCGGCTTGAGCAGGTAGTCCACCGCGCCCTGTGAGTAGCCCCTCAGCATCTGCCGCTCGTCGCGGTGGATGGCCGTGAGGAACAGCAGCGGCACGTGGCGGCTGCGCTCCTGGGACTTGATGAGGCGCGCCGTCTGGTAGCCGTCCAGCTCCGGCATCTGCACGTCCAGGAGGATGACGGCGAAGTCCTCCTCGGAGATGCGCTTGAGCGCCTCCGTGCCGGAGCGCGCCCGCACCAGCCGCTGCCCCAGCGGCTCGAGGGCGGCCTCCAGGGCCACCAGGTTCGCCGGGTGGTCATCCACCAGGAGGATGCTCGCGACTGGAAGTTCTTCCATCATGTCGGATACTCCCCACCCGCGGAGCGCACGGCTCTGACGACATGCGGATTGCGACTCAAACCGGCAAGTGGATCGCCCTCCGGTCCGGCGCGAATTCGCCTCCTTTCCACCCTGGTGGCAGACGAACAGGTAGGCAGCCCTGCGGAACAGGGCGCGCGAACTGTCGACTCCGCGTCACCGAGGTGTCAGGAGCTGCTACCGCGCCCTGCCCGGTTCTTGTCCCAGATGGCGTAGAGGATGAGCAGGAAGGACACCAGTCGGATGACGTAGACGTAGTGGCGCCGCTCGTCGTCCACGTCGAGCAGGGTGAGGGCCAGCCAGTTGCAGCCCATCACCACGAAGGCGAGCGAGAAGAAGGCGAAGAGCCTGTCGCGCGAGGCCCGCCAGAAGCGCAGGAAGAACAGGGCGCACGCCAGGCAGGCCATCACCAGCGCGCCGTTGATCATGGGCTTGAGCATCGCCGGCTCCTCTCCTACTGCGCGTCCCAGATGAGGCCGTAGAGCAGCGTGGCGATGCCCAGCAGCGCCAGGGAGCTGCGCAAGAGCGACAGGTCCACTCCCTGGACGACCACCAGGTCCACGAAGAGCACCATGTTGCTGATGGCCAGGGCCATGAAGCACAGCCCGCTCCACAGCAGCAGGCGCGAGCGCGAGCGGCCATACCCGCGCAGCAGCAGCACCGCGCACGCCACGCTCGTCAATGCACAGAGGATGTAGACCGCCTCAGCCATGGCCGTCGTCCTTGTCCCGCTTCAGCCGGAATGCGTCCGCGAACCCTCGCACCTTGTCGAGGGGCTTGGAGAAGATGAAGGAGATGACGCTCACCCGGCGCGTGCTGTAGGTGGCCTGCAGGTCGCCCACGTCCTGGGCGTCCTCGGAGCTGGCCGGGCCGTATCGGTAGATAGGAGGACTGCCGTCCTTCACCAGCAGCCGGCGCGCCGTCAGGTCCTCCAGGCGCGCCGTGGCGGACATCTCCGTGATGCGCAGCTCCTGGCTGACATCGCGGGCAGACCAGTCCCGCTCAGCACGCGCCCTCAGCAGGAGAAGGACTTCCAGCTTCTCGATGGAGTCGATGTGCGTCGCGATGAAGCGCTGGACCCGCGCGGGGATGACCGCGTCACTCACAGGCCCAACTTGCCCATGATGTTTGCTAAATCAACTATTCTTTTGCGGGTACGGCCCAGGATGTTCACCCCTGGGCGGCCTTGCGCCACTCGGTCGCCTGGGGCTCTCGCGTCCAGGGCAGCTGCACGCGGAAGCTCGCTCCCTGGCCAGGGTGGCTCTCCACGGTGACGGAGCCGCCCAGGCCGGTGACGATCTCGTGGACGATCCACAGCCCCAGCCCGAAGCCGCTGTAGTTGTCATGGGGGACGGCGCGCTCGAAGCGCTCGAAGATGCGGTGCCGGTCCTGCTCGCGGATGCCGATGCCCTGGTCCCTCACCTCGAGCAGGGCGTGAGCGGCCTCCTCGCGGACGCTGAGCTCCACGGGGGCCCCGGCGCCGTACTTGAGGGCGTTGGTGAGCAGGTTGGTCACCACCTGATCCACCCGGTTGCGGTCCCACTTTCCGACGACGGGGTTGTCGGCCCGCACCGTGAGCGGGCAGCCCGCGCGCGAGGCCTCCTCCCCGAAGCGCGAGGCCACCTCGCGCACCACCGCCGCCAGGTCCACCTCGGCCAGCTCGAAGTCCAGGCGGCCCGCTTTGATGCGGGAGATGTCCAGCAGGCTGTCCACCAGGTGGGCGAGCCGGCTCACGTTCTGCTCGAGCGTCTCCAGCTTCGCGACGTGCTGGGCCACGGGCACCGGCTCCTCGCCGCGTCGGAGCGCGGCGCGCAGGGCGCCCTGGATGTGGACCTTGAGCGAGGTGAGCGGTGTGCGCAGCTCGTGGCTGGCCATGGAGAGGAAGTCGTCTCGCACGCGCACCGCGCGCTGGAGGTTGCGCTCCGTCACCTGCAGGGCCGTCACGTCCAGCAGGGCCAGCAGCACCGTCTCCGGGCGGCCGTGCATGGGCGGCAGCCGGGTGGAGAAGGCCAGCGCCCCGCCCCGCCGCTCGCCCCGGCGCCACTCGACGGGCAGGCCGGAGAGCAGCTCGCCCCGGGCGGCGCGCGGTGCGGGCAGGGCCTCGTCGGGCAGGGCCTTGCCCTCGGCGTCGGTGAAGACCAGGTCCGAGTGCAGCCGCCGCGCCTCGCGGAAGAGCAGGGCGCCGTCGGCCAGCTCCTGCGCGGCGCGGTTGCTGAAGAGGATGTGGCCGGTGCCGGGCTCCAGCAGGGCCAGCGGACTGGGCAGCGCGGCCAGCACCGCCTCCAGCCACCGCTGCTGGTTGCGGCCCGTCTCCATCTCCTTGCGCAGCAGCTCCTCGCGCCACCGGGAGCGCTCCACCTCCAGGCGCTGGCGGGCCTCGGCCAGCTCCCGCTCGTGCTCGCGCCGCTCCGCCTCGCGCAGCGCCTCGGCCTGGCGGCGCAGCATCTCCGTCTTGCGGAACAGGTCCACGAAGACGCTCACCTTGGAGCGGAGGATGTCCGGCTCGTACGGCTTGAGCAGGTAGTCCACCGCGCCCACCGCGTAGGCGCGGAACTCGGGCACCTCGCCGCGCGAGAGGGCGGTGAGGAAGAGGATGGGCGTGTTGCGGCTCTTCTCGCGCTCGCGGATGAGCTGGGCCGTCTCGAAGCCGTCCATCTCCGGCATCACCACGTCCAGCAGCACCACCGCGAAGTCCTGGTGGAGCAGGTGGCGCAGCGCCTCTCGGCCGCTGCGGGCGGTGACGAGCTGCTGCCCCAGCGGGGCCAGCGTCGCCTCCAGCGCCATCAGCCCCTCGGGCTGATCGTCCACCAGCAGGATGGGGACCTTCTCCCGGGGCTGCGCGCTCACGGCTGCACCTTCATTCGAGGCGCGTGAGCCCACCGCGCCAGCCAGTTCCTCACTTCGGACAACGGCACCCGCTCCACCCCATCCACGGGCTGTCCCTCGCCCACCACGGCGACGTGCCCGCCACGAGCGCGCAGCGCGCTCATCCCCGCCCACCCGTCCTCGTGCTCGCCGAAGAGCAGGCCCGCGGCGGCCGGCCCGTAGGCGTCCGCGGCGGACTCGAAGAGCGGATCGATGGCGGGCCGCTGGCCATGCTCGGCCGGCTCGCGAGACAGGCAGAGGCTGTCGCGGTCCACGAGCAGGTGGTAGCCCGCGGGGGCCAGGTACACGCGGCCGCCCACGAGCTCTTCCTTGTCGTCCGGCTCGAGGACGGGCAGCGGACAGCGGCGCCCCAGCGGCATGGCCAGCAGGTCATGCGGGCCGCGGTGGAGCGCCAGGAGCACCGGCACGGACAGGCGCGGAGACAGCGAGGCGAGCAGCGCCTCCACCTCCGCCGAGGCGCCACGCGGCGCGCCCACCACCAGCAGCCCCAGGGGACTCATGCGGACCTCCGGTAGACGCGGCCCGTGCCTTCCAGCTGCTCGTACGCCGCCGCGTGGGGCGTACGCGCCACGGACTCCTTGCGGCCCAGGCACAGGAAGCCGAACCGGGCCAGACTCTCATAGAGGCGCTCGTGCACGCGACCGGCCAGCGAGCGGTTGAAGGACAGCAGCGTGTCGCGGCAGAGGACGACCTGGAACTCGTTGAAGGAGCCGTCCGTCGCCAGGTTGTGCTGGGTGAAGAAGATGGCGTCGCGCAGGGCCGGGTGCACCACCGCCCAGTCGCCGTCCCGCGTGTAGTAGTCCGAGAGCGAGCGCCGGCCCCCGGCCTCCTGGTAGTTGCGCACGTCCTGCTCTGTGGGCAGCGCCAGCACCCCGGAGCGCGCGTCCGCCAGCAGCCCCTCGCTGGCGTCCGAGGCATAGAGCCGGCAGCGGCCCCACAGCCCCTCCTCCATCAAGAGGATGGCCAGGGCGTAGGTGTCCTCCCCGGAGCCGCAGCCGGCGTGCCACACGCGGATGGACGGGTAGGTGCGCAGCACCGGCACCACCCGCGCCCGGAAGGCGGAGAAGAAGGCCGGCTCCGAGAAGAGGGCCTCGGGGGGACACGCCAGCGCGCGCAGCAGGCCGTCCATGGCCTCCGCGTCGTGCAGCACCTGCCCCTGGAGCGCGGAGAAGCTCTCCAGGCGCTCCTCGCGCAGGTGCCGCCGCAGCCGCCGCAGGAGCAGCGGCCGGGCGTGGTTGCGCAAGTCGAAGCCGTACCGGCGCCGCACCGCCTCGACGAGCAGCTCCAGCTCCAGCGTCTCCAGCTCCCCGCTGTCCATCATCGACGTCACTCGGAGACCTCGGTGCGCGGAGTGCGGGCCGCCCCGCCGCGCGGCGCGTGCAGCCAGACGCGCAGCAGGCTGAGCAGCTTGTCGATGTCCACCGGCTTGGTGATGTAGTCGGAGGCGCCGGCCTCCAGGCACTTCTCCCGGTCGCCCTTCATCGCCTTGGCGGTGAGCGCGAGGATGGGCAGGTGGGCCAACCGCTCCATGCCGCGGATGGCGCGCATGGCCTGGTAGCCGTCCATCTCCGGCATCATCACGTCCATGAGCACCAGCTCCACCTCTGGGTCACGCTCCAGCAGGGAGATGCCGTCCTTGGCGCTCTCGGCGAAGACGACCTTCATGCCGTAGCGCTCCAGCACGGTGTTGAGGGCGAAGATGTTGCGCACGTCGTCGTCCACCACCAGCACCTTGCGGCCCACCAGGAGCGGATCCATGTGGCGCGCCTTCTCCAGCATGCGGCGCTTGGGCTCGGGCATCTGGGCGGGGGCGCGGTGGAGAAAGAGGCTGGTCTCCTCCAGCAGGCGCTCGGGGCTCTGGGCGTCCTTGATGACGATGGCCTCGGCCACCCGCCGCAGCTCCGTCTCCTGGGCGCGCGACAGCTCGCGGCCCGTGTAGACGATGACGGGCGGCGTGCCGGCGCCATGCTCGGAGTGCAGCTTGCGCAAGAGCTCCGCGCCGGGCATGTCCGGCAGGCCCAGGTCCAGCACCACGCAGTCGAAGCGTCGGCTGGAGATGGCGCTGACGGCGTCCGCCGCGGTGCCCACGGCGACGGTGTGCACGTCGTCGCTGCCCAGCAGCTCCACCAGCGTGCGGCGGTGGACCTCGTCATCCTCCACGATGAGGAGGCTGCGGCCCTTGCGGTCCACGAAGTCGCGCAGGTCCTTGAGCGCGTTCGCGGCGGCCTCGGGGTCCGCGGCGGCCCTCAGGTGGCCGAGCGCGCCCAGGTTGAGCGAGCGCTCGCGGTAGTCACCCTCGGAGAGCGTGTAGACGGGTAGCGCGCGGGTGGCGGCGTCGTGCTTGAGCCGGTCCAGCACCACCCAGCCCGCCATGTCCGGCAGGTCCAGGTCCACGGCCACGGCCACCGGCCGGGCGTTGCGCGCCGTCTCCAGCGCCGCCTCGGCCTCGGTGGAGATGACCATCTTGAAGCCCACGCCCTGCGCCGCCGAGCGCAGCCGGGCCGCGTGGTCCGGCGCGGTCGTCACGGCCAGCAGCACCGGATCTCCCGGGAGGATGGAGGCGCTGTCGTCCTCGATCTCCACCCGCTTGACGACCGGCACGGGCAGCTCCGTCGGGACGGGGACGGGGACGGGGACGGGGGCGGGGGCGGGAATGGCGAGGGCCCCGGGAATGAGGGCGGGCACCGGCAGGGCCTGGACCCCGGAGATGACCTTGTCCACCACGCTGCCCGAGTCCACGGGGCGCGGGGCCACGTAGTTGAGCGGCAGGTAGAGGGTGAAGGTGCTGCCCTTGCCGACCTCGCTCTCCAGGCGGATCTCACCGCCCAGGAGCCGGGCGATCTCGCGCGAGATGGAGAGGCCCAGGCCCGTGCCGCCGTACTTGCGCGCGGTGGAGCCGTCCGCCTGCTGGAACGCCTCGAAGATGATCTGGTGCTTGTCCTTGGGGATGCCGATGCCCGTGTCCCTGACCGCGAAGGCCACCACGGTGGGGGCGGTGCGCAGGATGGGGTGGTCCGCCGAGAAGCCGGAGCGGGCGGCCTGGATGCTGAGGGTGACCTGACCGGACTCGGTGAACTTGAAGGCGTTGGACAGCAGGTTCTTGAGCACCTGCTGCAGGCGCTTGGCGTCCGTCTGCGACTCCAGCGGCAGCTCGGGGGCCACGGCGATGTTGAAGTCCAGCCCCTTCTTGTCCGCCACCTGGCGGAAGGTGCGCTCGACGAACTCGCGCAGGTCGCTGAAGCGCAGCGCGCCCACGTCCACCGTCATGGTGCCGGACTCGATCTTCGACAGGTCGAGGATGTCGTTGATGAGCTCCAGCAGGTCCGCGCCGGAGGCATGAATCGTCTTGGCGAACTCCACCTGGCGGGCGGAGAGGTTGCCCTCGGTGTTGTCGCTGAGCGTCTGGCTGAGGATGAGCAGCGAGTTGAGCGGAGTGCGCAGCTCGTGGCTCATGTTGGCGAGGAACTCGCTCTTGTACTTGGAGGTGAGCGAGAGCTGCTCGGCCTTCTCCTCGAGGGCGCGCTTGGCCTGCTCCACTTCCAGGTTCTTGTGCTCCACCTCGTTCTTCTGCTCGGAGAGCAGCTTGGCCTTCTCCTGCAGCTCCTCGTTGGTGCGGCGCAGCTCCTCCTGCTGCCGCTTGAGGAGCTCCTCGGACTGCTGGAGCGAGGTGGCCTGCTGCTCCAGGCGCTTGTTCGTCTCGGTGAGCTCTTCCTGCTGCTTGCGGAGCTCCTCGGTGAGGGCCTGGGACTGCTTGAGCAGCGCCTCGGTGCGCATGTTCGCGGCGATCGTGTTGAGCACGATGCCGATGGACTCGGTGAGCTGCTCGAGGAAGCCCAGGTGCACGTCGCTGAACTTGTGGAAGCTGGCCAGCTCGATGACGGCCTTGATCTCACCCTCGAAGAGCACCGGCAGCACGACGATGTTGCGCGGCACCTCCTCGCCCAGGCCGGAGTTGATGCGGATATAGGTGTCCGGGATGTCGGACAGGAGGATGGGCTCCTTCTCCAGGGCGCACTGGCCGACCAGCCCCTCGCCCAGCTTGAAGACGTTGGAGAGGCCCTTGCGCTCGCGGTAGGCGTACGAGGCGAGCAGCTTGAGGACCTGCTCTCCGTCCATGCGCTCGGAGATGTAGAAGACGCCGTGCTGGGCATCCACCAGCGGCGCCAGCTCCGAGAGGATGACCTTGGACACGGTGAGCAGATCGCGCTGTCCCTGGAGGACGCGGGTGAACTTGGCCAGGTTCGTCTTGAGCCAGTCCTGCTCGGTGTTCTTGCGCGTGGTGTCCTTCAGGTTCCGGATCATCTCGTTGATGTTGTCCTTGAGGGCAGCCACTTCGCCCTGGGCGGACACGGTGATGAACCGGGTGAGGTCACCCTTGGTGACGGCGGTGGCGACCTCGGCGATGGCGCGCACCTGGGTGGTGAGGTTGGCGGCGAGCTGGTTCACGTTGTCGGTGAGGTCGCGCCAGATGCCGGCGGTGCCGGGCACTCGGGCCTGACCGCCCAGCTTTCCTTCGATACCCACCTCGCGGGCCACCGTGGTCACCTGGTCGGCGAACACGGCGAGGGTGTCGATCATGCCGTTGATGGTGTCGGCCAGCTCGGCGATCTCGCCCTTGGCGTCCACGACGAGCTTGCGCTTCAGGTCGCCGTTGGCCACCGCGGTCACCACCTTGGCGATGCCGCGCACCTGGGTGGTGAGGTTGGTGGCCATGGAGTTCACGTTGTCCGTGAGGTCCTTCCACGTGCCGGCCACGCCCTTCACGACGGCCTGCCCGCCCAGCTTTCCTTCGGTGCCCACCTCGCGGGCCACGCGCGTCACTTCCGAGGCGAACGAGGACAGCTGGTCCACCATCGTGTTGATGGTGTTCTTCAGCTCCAGAATCTCGCCCTGCACGTCCACGGTGATCTTCTTGGACAGGTCACCGTTGGCCACCGCCGTCGTCACCTCGGCGATGTTTCGCACCTGGGCGGTCAGGTTGGAGGCCATGGAGTTCACGTTGTCCGTGAGGTCCTTCCACGTACCGGCCACACCTTTCACGAAGGCCTGGCCACCCAGCTTTCCTTCCGTCCCCACCTCGCGCGCCACGCGCGTCACTTCCGAGGCGAACGAGGAGAGCTGGTCCACCATCGTGTTGATGGTGTTCTTCAGCTCCAGAATCTCACCGCGCACGTCCACGGTGATCTTCTTGGACAGGTCACCGTTGGCCACCGCCGTCGTCACCTCGGCGATGTTTCGCACCTGAGCGGTCAGGTTGCTGGCCATCGAGTTCACGTTGTCGGTGAGGTCCTTCCACGTACCACCGACGCCCTTCACGACGGCCTGCCCGCCCAGCTTTCCTTCCGTCCCCACTTCGCGCGCCACGCGCGTCACTTCCGAGGCGAACGAGGAGAGCTGGTCCACCATCGTGTTGATGGTGTTCTTCAGCTCGAGAATCTCACCGTCACCTCGGCGATGTTTCGCACCTGAGCGGTCAGGTTGCTGGCCATCGAGTTCACGTTGTCGGTGAGGTCCTTCCAGGTACCACCGACACCCTTCACGACGGCCTGGCCACCCAGCTTTCCTTCCGTCCCCACCTCGCGCGCCACGCGCGTCACTTCCGAGGCGAACGAGCGGAGCTGATCCACCATCGTGTTGATGGTGTTCTTCAGCTCCAGAATCTCGCCGCGCACGTCCACGGTGATCTTCTTGGAGAGGTCACCGTTGGCCACCGCCGTCGTCACCTCGGCGATGTTTCGCACCTGGGCGGTCAAGTTGCTGGCCATCGAGTTCACGTTGTCGGTGAGGTCCTTCCACGTACCACCGACGCCCTTCACGACGGCCTGGCCACCCAGCTTTCCTTCGGTGCCCACTTCGCGCGCCACACGGGTCACTTCCGAAGCGAACGAGGACAGCTGGTCCACCATCGTGTTGATGGTGTTCTTCAGCTCCAGGATCTCGCCCTGCACATCCACGGTGATCTTCTTGGACAGGTCACCGTTGGCCACCGCCGTGGTCACCTCGGCGATGTTTCGCACCTGAGCGGTCAGGTTGCTGGCCATGGAGTTCACGTTGTCGGTGAGGTCCTTCCACGTACCGGCCACGCCCTTCACGACGGCCTGGCCGCCCAGCTTTCCTTCCGTCCCCACCTCACGAGCGACGCGCGTCACTTCCGAGGCGAAGGACGACAGCTGGTCCACCATCGTGTTGATGGTGTTCTTCAGCTCCAGAATCTCGCCGCGCACGTCCACGGTGATCTTCTTGGACAGGTCACCGTTGGCCACCGCCGTCGTCACCTCGGCGATGTTTCGCACCTGAGCGGTCAGGTTGCTGGCCATCGAGTTCACGTTGTCGGTGAGGTCCTTCCAGGTACCACCGACACCCTTCACGACGGCCTGCCCGCCCAGCTTTCCTTCCGTGCCCACTTCGCGCGCCACACGCGTCACTTCCGAGGCGAACGAGGAGAGCTGATCCACCATCGTGTTGATGGTGTTCTTCAGCTCCAGAATCTCACCGCGCACGTCCACGGTGATCTTCTTGGACAGGTCGCCACGGGCCACGGCCGTGGTCACTTCCGCGATGTTGCGCACCTGAGACGTCAGGTTCGACGCCATCGAGTTCACGTTGTCCGTGAGGTCCTTCCACGTACCGGCCACGCCCTTCACCTTGGCCTGACCGCCCAGCTTTCCTTCCGTACCCACCTCGCGCGCCACGCGCGTCACTTCCGAGGCGAACGAGCCGAGCTGCTCCACCATGCCGTTCACCAGCCGGGCGGTGCGGAGGAACTCGCCCTTGAGCGGACGGCCGTCCACCTCGAGCGCCATCGTCTGCGACAGGTCGCCCTTGGCCACCGCGCCGATCACGCGGCCCATCTCGGACGTCGGCTGGATGAGGTCCGCCACCAGCATGTTGACGGACTCGACGCAGTCGGCCCACGAGCCCACCGAGCCGGCCAGCGTCGCGCGCTGGGTGATGCGGCCCTCCTTACCGACCATCGTCCCGATGCGCTCGAACTCCTTCGCCATGCGCTCGTTGAGATCGATGATGTCGTTGAGGATGTCGGCCACCTTGCCCGCGATGCCGACGGTGTCCACCGGCATGCGCACGGTGAAGTCCCCGCGCTGGACGGCGGAGAGGATTCGAAGCAGCTGGCGTGCATCCAGCGTGTCGGAGGCGACCTCCACGTCCTTCGGCGGGGAGGGCTTCCGAGGTACAGACGTCTTCTGCGTGCGCATTCGAGCCCCTGGCTGGCCCACGGCGGTCAAGGCAGTCCCTTGCCGTGGACTGGGAATACTGAGCGGGGGCAAGTTCTCTTTGATTACGCGGTTTTGCGCCAGTCCCCGGGCCACGCTCGGCCGGTGGGGAGGGGAGTGATCCCGGGTTCCAGAGTCGGGTATCGGACGTTTCCGTCGGCCCACCGTACCTTGAGTGAAATGCGCCACCCGGGCACGCTGGTCCGCTGGCCCGACAGGCGGGCTCAGTTGCGCATGCGCGGCTGGGGAGCGAGCACGCGGACCGCCATCTGCTCGGAGCCGGCGACGACGGTGCTGAGCGCCTCGCGGCGGCCCGGATCCAGGCGCGCGACGGCCCGCAGGGTGGCCACCAGCACCAGCGCCTCCACGGGCGAGGGCATGGTGAGCCCCGAGGGCCCCGTCTTGAGCGGCAGCGGCAGCCGAGGCGCGCGGCTCGCGGCGGCGAGCGCATCGATGGCGTAGCTGGGGCGCGTGTCCAGCGTGACGGCGATGGCCGGCAATTGGGTGGCGGCGTCACCCTGGCCACGCCCCTGCAGATCCATCAGCACCTTGAGCGCGCCGGACTGCTCGTAGAGGGCGAGCCCCTCGCCGCCGTTCTCCCCTCCGAAGATGCTGCCCTCGTAGTTGCGCGTGAGCGGCCCGGTGACGGCGACGTGGAAGGGCTGGCTGTCGTCCCAGTGGGACCAGGGGCGGGCCTCCCAGAACTCGGTGCCGGCCTGGACGAAGAGCAGCGCCTTGTCCGCTCCCAGCCCGGCCACCCCTCGCTGCTCCCACGCCATGAAGGTGGCGATGGCCGCGCGCGCCGAGAGCACCTCCTGCGGAGGCGGCTCCACCCGCAGGCCCAGGGCCTCGGCGACGGCGGCCAGGGCGGGCTCGCAGCTCACGCTGGCGGGCTCCACTCCCTCGATGAGCGCCTGCACGCCGGCCAGGTCGTCCCGGTCGAAGACGGGCGGCGAGAACTCGCCCGTGGGCGTCACCCGCAGATACACGTTGGTGCTGTCCTGGGTCAGCTGCACGGGGCCGAGCTTGAGCAGGTGGAACATGACTCCGGGCTATCGCGCCTGGGGCCGCCTGTCGAGCACCTCCGAGCCGAGACGCGAAGGCCTCGACAGCTCGGCGCCTCGGGGCTCACCCATGACGCGAGGAGCCGCCCGAGGAGTGGGCCACGCCGGTGAGCACTCCCTCGCCCCCCTGGAACGGGCCGTCGACGACGATTCCCGTCTGGGAGGAGATGGTGAACTCGCGCAGTGTCGTGTCGTACTCGGTGTCCCGCAGCTTGAGGATGGACACCAGCCGGTGCAGCCGGGACTTCAGCTCCACGTGGCGCAGGAAGATGAGGTTCTCGGCCACCGCGGAGATGCCGCTGCCCACCGGCACGGGCAGCTCCGGGCCGAAGATCTGCGACGTCTCCAGCGCGAAGGCGGTGGTGGCGCCCAGGCAGCGCAGCTCGTGGGTGAGGCCCGCGAAGAAGAGGCTCAGGCGCGCCGGCTCGGTGGTGGCGTCGAAGAAGGCACTCAGCCCGTCCACGAACACCCGCCGCGCGCCCTGCGCCCTCACCGCGCTCAGCAGCCGCGCGGCCAGCATGTCCAGCACGTACTCCCCCGGCGGCTGCCAGTGGAGCGCCAGCCGGTGCGTCTCCGCCGCGGCATGCAGCGCGATGCCCACCTTGGCGACCTTGTTCAGCAGCCGGTCCGGCGGCTCGTAGAAGCCGAAGTAGAGGCAGGGCTCGCCCAGGCGAAGCCCCTCGCCCAGCAGGGACATGCCCAGCAGCGTCTTGCCGCTGCCGGTGGGCCCCAGCAGCAGCGTGGTGGAGCCCGCCGCCAGCCCCTCGGGGAAGAGAGCATCCAGCGAGGCGATGCCGAAGTGGACGCGGTGGGCGCCTGGGTCCACCGGCTGCTGGCGGTGGCTGCGGGACTCGAGCCGGGGGAAGAGCTCCAGGCCCGCGTCGGAGATGCGGAAGAAGTGGCACCCGGGCAGGCTCTCGCCGCCGCGGAACTTGCGCACCCTCAGCTCGCGCTGCGCGCGCACGCCATACGTGCGCTCGTGCAGCTCGAGGATGCCGTCCACCATGGCCTGCTCGGGCGAGGCCTGGGCCTCGGCGGCCGTGGTGGAGAGCAGCAGCGCGGTGAAGCGCGACAGGTGGGCGGACACCTGCAGCTCGTGAAGGAACTTCTTGAACTCGCGCGGGCTGGCGGCCTGCTCGCGCGCCTGGGCCAGCCCGTCGATGACGAGCAGCCCCGCCTCGCGCTGGCGCATCTCGCGGCGCAGCAGCTCCTGCAGCCCGGCCAGCCCCTGGCTCTCCAGCACCTGGAAGGCGCTCACGTAGTAGACGGAGTCCGACACGGTGCGAGCGTCGAAGAAGCGCATGGGCTTGAGGTGCTCGAACATGCGCGCGTGGGGCTCGGCCAGCAGCGTGACGTAGAGCGAGCGCACGCCCTGGCGCGCCTGGTGGAAGCACAGCTGGTTGGCCAGCAGCGTCTTGCCCGCGCCCGGGTCTCCCGCGACCAGGTAGATGCCGGCGCGCAGCAGGCCGCCTCCCAGCACCTCGTCCAGGCCTGGAACGCCGCTGGAGAGCCGTCCGGAAGAGAGGGGCGCGTTCTCGGAAGGGGACATCCCGTGTCTCTTACCGTAAAACCGCCCCTCCGACGCTGTCTGCAAGGCCAACACCTTTGTTGACTGGAGCCCAGCCGTGGAGACCCTCGTCCGAATCGCGGAAGGACTCGGCCGCTTCTCGGCGCGCTTCGTGCCCAGCGCGTTCGCCATCGCGGTCCTCCTGAGCCTGCTGACGATGGGGCTGGCCCTGGGCTGGGTCGGCGCGGCGCCGGACCAGGTGGTGGGGGCGTGGGGCGGCGGCTTCTGGGAGCTGCTCACCTTCTCCATGCAGATGGCGCTGGTGATGTTCACCGGCTACCTGCTGGCGCTCACCGCGCCGGTGCGGGCGCTGCTGGAGCGGCTGGCGGGGCTGGCGCGCGGCCCTCGGGGGGCGGTGGCGCTGATGGCCATCGTCTCCATGGGGCTGGCCTACATCAACTGGGGCCTGTCCCTGGTGGCCAGCGCCATGCTGGTGCGGATGATGGCGCGGCGGCGGCCGGACGTGGACTACCGGCTGCTGGTGGCGTGCGCCTACTTCGGGCTGGGCGCCACCTGGCACGCGGGGCTGTCCGCCTCGGCGCCGCTGCTGGTGGCCACCCCCGGGCACTTCCTGGAGAAGCAGCTGGGCGTCATCCCCATCGACCGGACGCTCTTCTCGGCCTTCAACGTGGGGCTCACGCTGGCGGTGGTGGCGGGGCTGACGCTGCTGGCCTGGGCGCTGCACCCCAAGCCCGAGCACACGGTGAGGGTGGATCCGGCCGTGCTGGAGAAGCTGGGGGACTTCGTGCCGCCCGAGCGCCCGGCCGAGCGCAGCCCGGCGGTGTGGCTGGACCATGCGTGGCTGCTCAACGTCCTCTTCGGCGTGCTGGGGCTGGTGTGGTTCGCGCGCCACCTGGCGCTCGGCGGCGGCTGGAGGGCCATCAACCTCAACGTGGTGAACTTCCTGTTCCTCACGCTGGCGGTGCTGCTGCACGGCACTCCGGCGCGGCTGCTCAAGGCCAGCGAGGAGGCCGGCGGCGTGCTGCACGGCATCGTGCTGCAGTTCCCGCTGTACGCGGGCATCTACGGCATCTTCAAGGCCACGGGGCTGACGGACCGCATCGGCGAGCTATTCGTGTCGCTCTCCACGCGCGAGACGTTCCCGGCCATCGTCTACCTCTATAGCGGCGTGGTGAACTACTTCGTGCCGTCGGGCGGCTCGAAGTGGGCCATCGAGGCGCCCTACCTGCTGAACGCGGCCAGCTCGCTGGGCGTGGAGCCAGAGAAGGTGGTGCTGGCGTACGCGTGGGGAGACATGGCCACCGACCTCATCCAACCCTTCTGGGCCCTGCCGCTGCTCGCGGTAGCGCGGCTGGAGTTCAAGGACATCCTCGGCTTCCTGCTGCTGGCCTTCCTGCTCTACCTGCCGTTCGTCACCCTGGCGTTCCTCCTGTTCTCCTGAGCCGACTCTTCGGACTCCTCGCGGCGGGCCACCGAGCGCCCGGCGCGCTGGGACTGGTAGGCCATCTGGAGGGCGCGCGGCTCCTTCGGTCGGGGCGTCTGCTCCGGCGTTCCCCGGCCCACCGGCATCATCACCCACGCCACGGCCAGGACGCACAGGGCTCGGTTCACGGAGACAACGGGACAACTCATGGGCACCTCATCCGCTCGTCATGCCAGCCAGGGCTGACACCCCGAGCCGCATGCGCACTTGAGCCACAAACCCGCTCCGTTGCGATTGAGGTAAACCCGAATCCGGCCACTCGGCGGATGCTGATCGGAACACCGGGTGGAAGGCGCCGTGCCTACCGGCGCGGGGGCGCACGCCGGGCGCGGATCCAGGGCTCCGGCGAGGCGAACCCGGCGAAGAGCTCTCCCGTCACGTACGCGCGCTGCTTGCGCGAGGCCGCTCGCAGGTAGTCGTTCACCACGGCGCCGCCGCGCTTCTGGCGGTGCACGGTGGGGTGCTTCAGGTTCATGCGCGTGCGGGCCACGCCCTTGCTCCCGCGGTGCACGAGGATGATCTGCCCGTCGGGCTCCACGCGCTCCACGATGCCTACGTGCGTGAGCCCGTCGTTGCGGCGCCCGTCCCGGTTCCTGTCATACGTCTCGCGGAAGAAGGCGATGTCTCCAGGCCTGGGGCGCTCGCGCCGCACCGCGCCCAGGCGGCGAGCGCGCTGGTAGAGGTATGTCACGGCATTGTCACCGCGGCGGCCCCCGCCCCCCTCCATGAGCTCGATGCCCGCCTTCTCGTAGGCCAGGCGCACCAGCCCCGAGCAGTCATCCGGCACCGAGGCATCCACCGAGCGCAGCGAGCGCACGCCGACAAGCTGCGTGGCCCGGGCGGCGATCTGCCTGCCCGCCGGGCTGGCGGGGCGACTGGCGGCGCGGGCCCGGCCACTGGAGGCCTGGGCCCGCGCGGTACCGCTGGTGAGGACTCCAAACGCTGCGAGCACCACGAGGAGCGATCGGATCATGTTCGGGCGGACGCACCCGTCCGGCGCGTATTCAGAAGCGGCACCACCACACTGGAGGCAATAGACCCACCTCTGCCCTCCTCCACGCGGGTTTTCCCCGAGGGGTTTCGTGCTAGACGCTGCCCCCGAGCCGGCATCCGTCCGGCTCTCAACGGAGGGGACTCTTTCAAATGAAGAAGATGCTGACTCGGAGCGTGGTGTTCGCGGCCCTGACGCTGTCGCCGGTGGCCCTGGCGCAGGATGCGGCTGCTCCCGCGGCTCCGACCACGCCGGTGAACAAGCCTGGCGCGGACGCCGTGCGCGACACCTGGAACTACTTCTACAAGGGCCAGGGCCAGGGGCCCATCCTCGTCGAGGCCAAGCTGTGCACCGAGGTGGCCAAGGACGGCCCGAACAAGTTCGAGTGCACCGCCGAGGTGGATCCGACCGCCGGCGTGAAGGCCAACACCACCGTCATGCTGTGGCAGTCCTACCTGGTGCCCTCCGGCGACTCCGTCGAGGACATCATGGTGCAGACCAAGCAGGGCACCACGGTGCGTGAGACGAAGGACGTGAAGGTGAAGGGCGAGGGCTGGCGCGCCCGGCAGTGGACCGGCGTGCGGCTGAACAAGCCGGGCAACTGGACGGTGACCATCATGCGCGGCGAGGAGACGCTCAAGGAGATCCAGATCAAGGTGAACTAGTCCACACCCTGACTGGGAGGGGCGGGCCACGGCCTGCTCCACACGCGCCCGTCGCGGGGATGCTCGCATCCCAGGCGGGCGCGTTCTTTTTTCCCCCTGGCGCCCCCTGTGTCCACGGCTCCCGGAGTTTTTTACGGCCAGCGGCCATGCCCGGAACGCCTTCCGGACACTGCATGCCCGCGTCTTCCCGAGAGACAGGCCCTCTGGCGGGGCTGGCCGCGCCTTTGCACAAGGACTGGGCGCGGTTCGAAGGGCAGGGGTCGGTCGGGTAGGTGGTGGGGGTTGGCGGGCGGAGGCGGTAGGCGGGGTGGCGGCGGGGGGCGGGATGGCGGGGCGGGGCCAGGTGGGCGTGCTGTTCGCGGTGGGGATGTTCCTCGCGGGGTGCGAGGAGCCCGTCGTGGCCGCGCGTGCGCCGGGGCTCGAGGAGGCGGGGCCTGCCGGCGGTGAGGGCGTGGGAGCCATGGAGTGGTCACGAGCGCTGGTGCTGGGGGACAGCCAGGCGATGCGTGCGGCGGTGGCACCCAACGGGGACGTCCTCCTGGTGGCGGCCTATGGGAGACCGATAGACCTCGGGGGAGGGCCCCTGCCCTTCGACCGTGCAGCACGCAGCTCGCATCTGCTGGTGGCGCGCTACTCGAAAGAGGGCACGCTGCGCTGGGCCCGGGGGCTGGTCCCCAGGGGCACGGTGCGCACGCAGGTGGGAGCGGTGGGGATGAGCGCCGAGGGAGAGGTGCTGCTGGGCGGCACCTCCGCGGGCTTCCAGCTGGGCGAGGCCTGGCTGCCGGAGGGCCCGTTCCTGGCGCGGATGACTTCCGAGGGGGCGCTGAGCTGGGTCCACTCCTTTCCGGGAGAGGGCCCGCTCACGGTGGGCGCGGTGGCGGTGGAGCCGACCTCCGGCGACGTGGTGATGGTGGGGGACTTCGCCGGGCACCGGGACTTCGGCACGGGCGAGCTGTCCGTGCCGGGGGATCGGCTGGGGGCCTTCGTGGCGCGCTTCACCGCCCAGGGCGCGCCGAGCTGGAGTCGCGCCTACGGCACGCGCAAGGGGGATGTGTCCGCGCGGGCGCTGGCGGTGGACGCCTTTGGCGAGGTGGTGGTGGCGGGCAGCTACGCGGGCGCGGTGAGCTTCGGTGGCTCCACCTTCGTGACGACGCGGCCGCGCACGCCCTTCGTGCTGAAGCTGTCGCGCGAGGGCGCGCACCGCTGGAGCCGCGAGGTGTCGGGCGCCGACGGCGTGGCCCAGGCGGTGGCGGTGGGCGTGGACCACGTGTTCCTGGCCGGCACCTACACCGGCCGCTTCTTCTTCAGCCAGCAGACCTTCGAGTCGGACTGGCAGGACGGCTTCGTGGCCACGTTCGGCTCACAGGGGGAGGCGCGCTGGGCGCGCTCCTTCGCGGCCTCGGCCACGGCGCTGGCCGCCGATGGCGCCGGCCAGGTGCTGGTGGCGGGCGCCCATGACGGCGGGCTGGATGTAGGCAAGCGGGACTGGAGGGCCGGCCTCTACGTGACGAAGCTGTTGCCCGAGGACGGCAGCTCCGTGTGGGCCCGAGGCTTCGTGGGCACCGGCGCGCTACAGGCCAGTACCGTGGCGGTGGATGCCTCCGGGCACGCGCTGGTGGCCGGCAGCCTTGCGGGCCCGCGCACGCCCGGCTCCAACGCCCGGGACGGCTTCCTGCTGCGGCTCAAGCCCTGAGAGTCCCGGGACTTTCGGGTACCCTTCCGGCCATTCGTTGAGAGGCCAAGCGTCCTCGACGGCCCCCCGGAAGGCCCGGCAGCGCCAAGTGTCGTACAGTTGAATTCGACTTTCACACCTCGCCCATGTTAAGGGGCCGCCGCCTTCTGGGCTCTCCAGGCTCCGAAGGGCGAGGCTGTGCTGAAGCGTCGGCGCGCGGTGTCCCCGCTCGCTGGCGGCCAACCCCTCGACATTCTCCTGTTCATCCCGGCACGCGGCGCCTGCACGGGCCTCGCGCCACAGACGAATCTCTTGAGGAGTTGCATCCCCATGACACCCACCGTTTCACGGATGGACGCCCTGCGGAGGGGCGTCACCGGCACGGTCGCCCGGGTCCTCGGACTCCTGGCCGTCCTTGCTGGTAGCACCGCCCGCGCCAGCGAGGCGGACCTCGTCCTCCCGGACTTCGCTTCCCAGTCGTTCCTCAACGGCTCGCTCAACGGCCACCAGATCCTGCTCGGCGGCATCGTGGTGTGCGTGGTGGGCCTGGTGTTCGGCTTCCTCCAGTATGCCCAGCTCAAGAATCTGCCGGTGCATAAGTCGATGCTGGAGATCTCCGAGCTCATCTACGAGACCTGCAAGACGTACCTCATCACCCAGGGCAAGTTCATCCTGGCGCTGTGGGGCCTGCTGCTGGTGGTGATGGTCGGCTACTTCGGCTTCCTGCAGCACATGCTGAGCGAGGCGCCGCTCAAGCTGTTCGCCATCCTGCTGTTCAGCCTCATCGGCATCGCGGGCAGCTACGGCGTGGCGTGGTTCGGCATCCGGGTGAACACCTTCGCCAACAGCCGCACCGCGTTCGCCTCGCTGCGCGGCAAGCCCTACCCCACCTACGCCATCCCGCTGCAGGCCGGTATGTCCATCGGCATGGTGCTCATCAGCACCGAGCTGCTGCTGATGCTCATCATCCTGCTCTTCATCCCCCCCACCTACGCCGGCCCGTGCTTCATCGGCTTCGCCATCGGCGAGTCGCTGGGCGCCTCGGTGCTGCGCATCGCGGGCGGTATCTTCACGAAGATCGCGGACATCGGCTCGGACCTGATGAAGATCGTCTTCAAGATCAAGGAAGACGACGCGCGCAACCCTGGCGTGATCGCCGACTGCACGGGTGACAACGCGGGCGACAGCGTGGGCCCCTCGGCGGACGGCTTCGAGACCTACGGCGTGACGGGCGTGGCGCTCATCACCTTCATCCTGCTGGCGGTGCCGGATGTGGTGCCGGGCGGAGACAACTTCCGGGTGCAGCTGCTGGTGTGGATCTTCACCATGCGCATCGTCATGGTGCTGGCCAGCCTCCTGTCCTACTTCGTCAACGAGGTCATCCAGGGCGCCAAGTACAAGAACGCGGACAAGATGAACTTCGAGCACCCGCTGACGTTCCTGGTGTGGCTGACGTCGGCGGTGTCCCTGGTGCTCACCTTCGTGGTCAGCAAGCTGCTCATCCCGGACCTGGCGGGCGACACGACGCTGTGGTGGAAGCTGTCGCTCATCATCACCTGCGGCACGCTGGCGGGCGCCATCATCCCCGAGGCCATCAAGGCCTTCACCTCCACCGAGAGCCGCCACGTGCGCGAGGTGGTGACGGCCAGCCGCGAGGGCGGCGCCAGCCTCAACGTCATCTCCGGCCTGGTGGCGGGTAACTTCTCCGCGTACTGGATGGGCATGATCATCGCGGGCCTGATGGCGCTGGCCTTCTGGGTGAGCACCTCCGTGCCGGCGACGCTGATGCTGGCCCCGGCGGTGTTCGCCTTCGGCCTGGTGGCGTTCGGCTTCCTGGGCATGGGCCCGGTGACCATCGCGGTGGACAGCTACGGCCCGGTGACGGACAACGCGCAGAGCGTGTACGAGCTGTCGCTGATCGAGAACGTGCCCAACGTGAAGGAGCAGGTCCAGAAGGACTTCGGTTTCTCGCCGGACTTCGAGAAGGGCAAGGAGTACCTGGAGGAGAACGACGGCGCGGGCAACACGTTCAAGGCCACGGCCAAGCCGGTGCTCATCGGCACGGCGGTGGTGGGCGCCACGACGATGATCTTCTCCATCATCGTGCTGCTGGTGGGCACCGAGACGCGCAACGGCATCATGGCGCTGCAGACGGCGAACCTGGGCTTCCTGTCGCTGCTGCACGCGCCCTTCCTCCTGGGCCTGGTGACGGGTGGCGCGGTCATCTACTGGTTCTCGGGCGCCTCGATGCAGGCGGTGTCCACGGGCGCCTACCGCGCGGTGGAGTTCATCAAGGCCAACATCAAGCTGGAGGGCGTGGAGAAGGCGAGCGTGACGGACTCCAAGCGCGTGGTGGAGATCTGCACCCAGTACGCGCAGAAGGGCATGCTCAACATCTTCCTGGGCGTCTTCTTCAGCACCCTGGCCTTCGCGTGCGCCGAGCCGTACTTCTTCATCGGCTACCTGATCAGCATCGCCATCTTCGGCCTGTACCAGGCGGTGTTCATGGCGAACGCGGGTGGCGCGTGGGACAACGCGAAGAAGCTGGTGGAGACGGAGCTGCGCGCCAAGGGCACGGAGCTGCACGCGGCCACGGTGGTGGGCGACACGGTGGGCGACCCGTTCAAGGACACCTCGTCGGTGGCGCTCAACCCGGTCATCAAGTTCACCACGCTCTTCGGCCTGCTGGCGGTGGAGCTGGCGGTGGAGCTGAACAAGTCCGGCAACGGCACGCTGACCCACGTCCTGGCGGCGGTGTTCTTCGTCCTCTCGCTCTACTTCGTGTACCGCTCGTTCTACGGCATGCGCATCGAGACGCCGATGCGCAGCAGCGCCGAGGGCGCCAACGCGGCCGCGAAGGCGCACTAGCCTTCCTGGCGCTTCGCTGAAGCATTCATGAGCGGCAGGGTGCCCCCGGGTGCCCTGCCGCTCTGCTTTCGCGGGCCCTCAGCGCTCGACTCGGAGATGCCCACGGCGCCGGACAGCTCGCGCGCGGTGAGGCCCTGCTCGGGCGCGGCGGCCAGCGCGGCCTCGAGGGCGGCGCGCACGGTGGTGCCACGGGCCTGGGGAGCCTGCTCCTTCATGCGGCAACGATAGACATCCCAGACGCCCGCGGGTACCGCGCCTGGGGTGAAAGACACCCCGGGTCTGCTCTTGAAAGAAAGTCAGACCCCTCTCGACTTTCCGGGGAAGTCCGACTACGTCTGGCCTTGCTCGGGTCGGGCCGGGCAAGGGCGGGAGAATCCGCCTCGCAACGAAAGAAGAAGGTTCATGGCAACTGGTACTGTGAAGTGGTTCAACGATGCGAAGGGCTTCGGTTTCATCACCCAGGATGGCGGGGGTGAGGACGTGTTCGTCCACCACACCGCGATCAACATGGATGGCTTCCGCACTCTGGCCGAGGGCCAGAGGGTGACCTTCGACGTCACCCGCGGCCCCAAGGGGCTGCAGGCAGCGAACGTCCGCGCGGGCTGATCAGCACCCCAGGTGATGTTCCCGGAGCCCGGCCTCCTCATGGGGGTCGGGCTTCCGCTTTTGCGGGCCCTGGAGTGCCTGACTGTCACGGAGGAGCGACTGGCGTCAGGCCCCGGCGCGCGCGTCCGTCGCCGATCCTCGGAGCTCGTGGCTGTCAGTCCGAGAGGACATCGTCCCATCGGGTCCTGCATCGCGGAGCTCCACTCCAGGTACCCAGACATGGGCGGGGTTCAAATCCCCATGGGGGGCCTCGGAGGATCAGCGCTCTCGGGCGCACCGAGGGGCAGGCCATGCGGGTGAAGAGCCCCCGCCGACTCCAAGGGATCCTCCGAGGTCTTCCTTCTCCAGAAAGGATGCGCGCATGACGGATCTCCTCCTCGCGATGGTGCTGATGCTCGGGGCGCTGCTGCTCTTCCTGATCGCGGTGCGCAAGACGGTGGTCCCCGAGGGCTACGCGGGCTTGCTCTACAAGCAGGGACGCTACGCACGAACGCTGGGAGCAGGTCCGCATCGACTCTGGCGCTGGAGCCGACGCGTGGAGCTGGTCGATCTGCGGCTGCGCACGCTCACCGTTCCCGGCCAGGAGGTGCTGTGCCGAGACCAGGTGGCGCTGAAGACGAGCGTCGCGGTGCGCTACGCGGTGGCGGCGCCGGACGTGGCGCTCCACCGGGTGCAGAGCTACACGGACCACCTCTACCTCGCGGTGCAGCTGGCCCTGCGGGCGGAGGCGGGGCAGCACCCGCTGGAGGAGCTCATCACGGGGCAGGTGTCGCTGGCCGAGAGGCTGCGCACGCGGGTGGCCGAGCAGGCCCGGGCCTTCGGGCTCGCGGTGGAGGCGGCGGAGCTCAAGGACGTGATGCTGCCGGCGGACCTGCGGCGCGCCTTCGCCGAGTCGCTCAAGGCTCGCAAGGAGGCGCAGGCGGCGCTGGAGAAGGTGCGTGGAGAGACGGCGGCTCTGCGCAACCTGGCCAACGCGGCGCGGATGGTGGAGCAGAGCCCCGTGCTGCTGCAGCTGCGCACGCTCCAGACGCTGGCCAGCGCGAGCAGCCATTCGGGCAACACCTTCGTGGTGGGTATGAACCCCGAGCTGGTCCTGAACAGCCGCCGCCAGGGGAACACCGGCTCCTCCTCGGAGCCTGCCGCCGAGGGCGAGCCGACGGCGGAGTAGCTCCGCGGCTCCTCGCTCGCGTTTCCCTTCCCTCTGGCTCGACAAGAGCACAGGCTGCTCTCCATGCGTCTGCCCCGCCTGCCCCGCGTCATCGGCTTCGACGATGGCCCCTTCCAGCGTCGCCCCGGCGCCGCCGTGCCGGTGGTGGGCGTGGTGTGCAGCGGGACGCGCTTCGAGGGGCTCGTCTGGGGGCGAGTGCGCAAGGACGGGTGGACCGCGACACAGGAGGTGTGTCGGCTGCTGGAGGGCGGCAAGTTCCTCCCGCAGCTGCACCTGGTGCTGCTGGATGGCATCGCCTTCGGGGGGTTCAACGTGGTGGACCTGCCCGCGCTGGCGGCCCGCCTGAAGCTCCCGTGTGTGGCGGTGATGCGACGGATGCCGGACCTGGACGCGGTGGAGCGGGCCCTCCGGCGGCTGCCACGTCCGGAGCAGCGGCTGGCGCTCATCAAGCGGGCCGGGCCCATCCATCAGCACGGAGGCTTCACGTTCCAGGTGCAGGGCGCGGAGCCCGCCGAGGTGGCCGACGCCCTCGCCCGTGTCACCGACCGGGGCCTCGTCCCGGAGCCGCTGCGGCTGGCGCACCTCATCGGCTCGGCGGTCGTCACCGGTGAGAGCAGCCACCGGGCCTGAGCCGGAATGACTGCGCCCGGGAGGAGGGGGGCTGCCGCCGAACTCGGACCAACTGGTATGACAAGCAGACCGTCGAAATACGGCGTGAGGACCCGGGCGAGACAGTGGCACGCCAATCCCCTGCG